>NZ_JBHSIR010000055.1:311253-584306 GCF_042653605.1 Pseudonocardia sp. GCM10023141 | reverse complement strand
TGGCCACGGCGCCGACGTCTCGTCATCGGCGCGGTGGCGAATTGGTTGGCGTGGTCGGGTCGGGCTCGACGGCGCCAACCGGGTGGCCACGGCGCCGACGTCTCGACATCGGCGCGGTGGCGAACTGGTTGGCGTCGTCAGGTGGCGCTCCCGCCCCAGCCGTACCGTGCCAGCGGGCGCACCCAGGCCGGATCCAGCGCTCCCACCGACTGCCGGGCCTCGACGAGCGCCACCTCCAGCCGCCGGGGCGAGTCGGCGTCGCCGATCACCCGCACGACGGGTGCGGTGGCGCTGAGCTCGTCCTGCAGTGCGCGGTCGGGGACCCCGCCCGACATCAGCACGACGTCGTCGAACGCGAGTTCCTGCCCCCGCTGCGGCGCCTCCGACGGTGCGATCCGGGCGCTTCCCGGCTCCAGGCCGAGCAGGACCGTGCGCGGGAACAGCGTGAAGTCGCCGCGCTGCAGCCGCGCGGCGAGCGGGGCGCCCATCATCTCCCACCGCATCTCCAGGTTGGCGGCGACGAGGGCGAAGCGGCTCACCTGCAGCACCCGGTGCCCGTCGTCGACGAGGCGCTGGGCGACGTCGACCGACTCGTAGTGGCCGATCTCGTCGAGCAGCAACACGGTGTGGCCGAGCCGCGCACCCCGCAGGACGTCCCATCCGGTGTGGACGGTGACGGTGTCCAGTCCCGACAGCGGGACGGCGGGGCGCAGCGCCTGGAACCCGTCGCGGCGCGGCGTCACCCCGGTCGCGACGATCACCGCGTCCGGCTCCAGCGCGCGCACCGTCGCGGCGTCGGCGGCCCGGCCCAGCCGGACGTCCACGCCGCGCAGCTCCATCTGGTGGGCGAAGAACGCCACCAGGTCGGCCACCTCGCGCCGCGCGGGCGACACCAGCCGCAGCTGGCCGCCCAGCGCGTCGGCGGCCTCCAACAGCGTGACGCGGTGCCCGGCGACGGTGGCCGCCCGCGCGGCCTCCATCCCGGCCGGCCCGCCACCGACCACGACGACGTGGCGCCCGGGCACCACCGGCGCGATCACCGCGTCGCCATGGGTGCGCTCGCGCCCCGCCGCCGGGTTGACGGCGCACAGGGCGCGACCACGGGTGTTGAGGCCGCCCGCGCAGCTCTGCAGGCACGCGATGCACGGCCGGATCTCGGCGCTGCGCAGGCCGATCGTCTTGGCCACCAGTGCCGGTTCGGCCAGCGTCGCCCGGACCATCGACACGAGGTCGGCGGCGCCGGCGGCGATCACCTCCTCGGCCTGGCGCAGCGTGGTGAACCGGCCCGCGACGATCGTCGGCAGCGCGGTCTGGCGGGTGACCTTCTCGCTGGTCGGGAGCTGGTAGCCGGGTGGCTCGTGGGCACCGCCCATCAGCAGGTCGCGGCCGTAGTGCGAGCCGAGCGAGACGTCGACGAAGTCGATCAGGCCGCTGCGCTCCAGCCGGGCGGTCAGGTCGGTGAGGTCCGACGCCGTGGTCTGGTCGGGCGGACCGTCCGGGGAGATCCGCACGCCGATCGGATAGCCGGGGCCGACCGCGTCGCGCACGGCCGCGAGCACCTCGAACAGGAACCGGCTGCGGTTCTCGGTCGAGCCGCCGTAGGCGTCGGTGCGGTGGTTGGTGGCGGGGGACAGGAAGCTGGAGAACAGGTACCCGTGGCCCGCGTGGAACTGGATGCCGTCGATCCCGCCCGCCCGCGCCCGCAGCGACGCCGCGACGAAGGCGCCGGTCAGCTCGTCGATCATGGACTGGGTCATGGGAACCGGGAGCATGCCGAGTCCGGGGTCGGGCACGTGCGACGCGGCCCACGGGGCCGAGCTGTCCCACGTCATCTGCGTCGGGCCGCCGTGCCAGATCTGCTGGAACAGCTTCATGCCCTCGGCGTGCACGGCATCGGTGAGCCGCGCCAGCCCGGGGACCGCGGCGTCGGTGCTCAGGTCGAGCAGGCCCGGGGAGCTCCAGTGCACCTGCGCGGGATCGGCGAACGCCAGCGCGACGCCACCGCGCGCCCGCGCCACGTGGAACGCGATCATGTCATCGCTGACCTGGCGGTCGGCACCCAGACCGGTGCCCTGCGACGTGCGCACGACGCGGTTGCGCAGCTCGACGCCGGAGATCCGGAACGGGCTGAGCACGTGGTCGAGGCCCGCACCCGTGATCGGCCCGGTGGTGGTCGCGTCAGTCATCGAGGTACCCCGTCCTGCGGCCGTCGACGAAGTCGCCGCGGGCGTCGCGGGCCTCGCCGGACATGTTGAGCTCGAAGGTGTAGCTCAGCTCCTGGCGGTAGTGCGTGCGGATGTCGCGCCCGATCGTGCCGGCCATGGCTGACTTGAGCCCGCGGATGACGTTGGTGCGCTTGCGGGCGATCGTGGTGGCCACGGCGCGCGCGTCGGCGGCGAGCTCGTGGGCGGGGACGAGGCGCAGCACGCTGCCGAAGCGGAGCAGCTCGGCGGAGTCGACCGGCTCGCAGGTGAACATCGCCGCGCGCAGGCGCTTGTCGGGCATCAGCCCGATCGCCTGCACGATCCCGCTGGTGGCGCCGTTGTCGGCCTCGGCAAGCACGAACGGGGTGTCGGGTGCGGCGAGCAGGATGTCGCAGACCCCGGCGACCAGCACTCCCAGCCCGATGCAGTAGCCGTGGATCGCGCCCACCACCGGCACCGGGCACTCGGCGATCGCCAGTGTCAGCTCGAGCGAGCCCCAGGTCTGGCCGAGGATGCCCGCGAAGCCGGGTTTGCGCTGCACCTCCTTGACGTCGCCGCCGCCGCAGAAGCCGCGCCCGTTCGCGCGCAGCACCACCGCGCGGATCCGCTCGTCATGGGCGTACTTGCGCAGGTGCCCGATCAGCGTGCCGATGTCGGCGACGTTGAACGCGTTGACCGGTGGGTTGTCGATCACGAGCTCGGCGACGCCGTTCTCGTCCACATCCTCGTGGATCACGGGCTGCCCTCCGGTTGTCGCCGTCACCAAATGACGTTAGGTTAGTGCGGTGCCGGGTGACGGCGCAACGGGCTGTCGGAGGTGGAGCGAGATGATGCGCGCGACGATCGACGCTGCGAGGTGCCAGGGTCACGGGCGGTGCGCGATGCTCGCTCCGGACGTCTTCGACATCGACGACGACGGGTGGGGCACCGTCCTCGTCGACCCCGTTCCCGCCACGGCCGAACCCGACGTGCGCGAGGCGGTGCTCAACTGCCCGGAGAGTGCGATCGCGTTGCTTCAGGGGCCGATCAGGTCGGCGGGCGGCGCCTGGATGTCGACGGGCAACCCGAAGTCGGAGTAGGTGGTGGTGGCGCTGTTGTCCTGGTCGAACCGGTCCACCTGCTTGCGCAGCGTGCCGGCCGCATCGAGGAAGTAGACGGCGTCGAAGGGCGCAGCGCCCGTGCCCGAGCGGATGCGGTAACCGACCAGTGGCCGACCGTCGACGGTGTCGCCCTCGACCACCCCGAGCAGTTGGGGCGCAGCCGGTGCCGACGTGGGGGCCGCCGGTCCGAACAGGACGGCGGGCCCGCTGCGCGACCACGGCTTCCCCGGCGCCGCCTCGACGCCCACGGTCATCCGGTACCCGACGCCGTCGACGACGACCGTGCGCAGCGGCTTCGCCGACTGCCCGGCGACCGGGCGCGCGGTGATCGTGGTGTCGTAGGCCTGCGGCGGGCCGAAGCGGGTGACGCCGTCGGTCGTCGCGATGATGTCGGTGCCCGACGCGGTCTCGATGTGCATCCGCGCCGTCCCGACCTGGGTGTTGCGGGCGTTGATCGCGGCGAGTACCTCGGCTGCCGTGGTGAACCGCGCCGGGGCGGCAGCCCCGGTGAGCAGCACCAGCCCGCCGGCGACGAGCAGGGCCACGACCGCAGCGGCGAGCGCCGTCCGAACACCCCGCCGCTGCGTCACGCCGAACCTCCGTCAACCGTCTGGGTGGATCACCACCCCGGACGACGATCGGCAGGTACCCGGCGTTGGGTCGATGTGGCCCAGGACACACGAGAATTCAGGCGTCTCCCGGCATGACGGTGCCGTCGGCCACCAGCCGGGTGACCTCGTCGTCGTCGAACCCCGCCTCGATCAGCACGGCGCGGGTGTCGCCACCGCGGACCGCGGGCGCCGGGCGTCGACGTGCGGGGGTGCGCGACAGGCGTGGCGCGGGCGCGGCGTGGAGGAGGCCGTCCTCCTCGACGATCGTGGCGCGGGCCCGCAGGTGTGGATCGTCGACCAGCTCGTCGAGGTCGAGCACGGGGGTTCCGCAGCCGTCGATGTCGGCGAACACGGCGCTCCAGTGGGCCCGCGGCTTCGTGGCGATGGTCTGCGCCACCTGCTCGCGCAGTGCGTCCCAGCCCGACGGGTCCAGCTGGGCCGCGCCGGGAGGGGCGAGCTCGAGCGCGGCCAGGAACGCGGCGTAGAACTTCGCCTCGATCGCCCCGACCGCGAACCACCGGTCGTCGGAGCAGCGGTACACGCCGTAGAACGGGGCCGCACCTGAGAGCAGGTGCGCGCCGCGGCCGGCCCAGATGCCGGCGTTGAGCTCGCCGAGCTGCGGCGTGTTGAGCAGCGCCGCCCCGTCGACGATCGCCGCGTCGACGACCTGGCCGCGGCCCGTGGTGGCACGGGCGAACAGCGCCATCACGATGCCCAGCGCGCAGACCATCGAGCCACCCGCGATGTCGCCCAGTGTCGCGAGCGGGGGGACCGGAGCGGGGCTGCCGGCGGCGCCGATCACACCGAGGGTGCCGGCGACGCCGATGTAGTTGATGTCGTGACCGGCGCGGTTGCGGTAGGGGCCGTCCTGGCCCCACCCGGTGAGCCGGGCGTAGACCAGGCGCGGGTTGCGCTCGCACAGGACGTCGGGGCCGAGTCCGCGGCGCTCCATCGCGCCGGGGCGGAAGCTCTCGAGGAACACGTCGGCGTGGTCGGCCAGGCGCGCGATGACGTCGGGGCCGCCGGGCGCGCGCAGGTCCACGACGGCGGAGCGCTTGCCGCGGGAGAAGAACTTCGCCGGGTCGAACGACTGGGTCTCGGGACGTTCGACGGCGATCACGTCGGCGCCGAAGTCCGACAGCAGCATGGAGCAGAACGGTCCCGGGCCCAGCGCGCTCATGTCCAGCACCCGGACGCCGTGCAGCGCTCCGCCGGTCGGTGTGGTCATGCGGGCCCCTGTCGTGGACGTCTCGCGAGCACTGTATCAATCATCGTTAGGTTGTGTGGGGTGCAGCATCGCCGGGTCGCCCGCGCTGGTGAGCAGGTCGAGTCGACGGGCCGCGATGCGCCAGCCGGCAGGCGTGCGGATGAAGCGATCGGTGTAGGTGCCGGTGACCGTGAAGGTCGCCTGCTCGGGCGCGGGCTGCGCACTTCCCCGGGCCACGTGGTGCGCGGTGACGTGGGTGAGCCCCGCCGCGGTGTCGGGCCCGGTCGACCACACCCGCGAGGTGTGCAGCAGGTGTTGCGTGGCGGCAACCCGGCCCGCGGTGTCGCGGAAGAACGCGACGATCGCCTCGATCCCCGCGTGGCGCTGCGTCCCGCCGGAGTAGTCGATCTCCGCGCCGGTCGCGAAGACCTCCCGCAGCTCGTCCCAGGCCTGCAGGTCGATGGCGAAGGCGTAGCTTGCGAGCAGGTCGTCGATCACGGCGCGGTCGGCCGCCGAGAGCCCGGTCGGCGGGGTCACCGGGTGGCCAGGTGCGCGCGGAGGTCGGCGATGAACGCCGTGTAGACGGCGGCGAACCGGACGCGCAGCGACTCCACCTGCGCGGGCTCCGCGTCGAACGCGCCGGACCACTCGAGGAAGGTGGCACCGGTCTCGGTGATCGGCAGCAGGTGGATCGTGCCGCGGTAGGACGTCACCGGGTACGGGATGGTGCCAACGAACTCGTAGGAGTACCGGCGGTCGGTGGTGTCGTGGTCCACCAGGCGCTCGCGCACCTGCCGCCCGTCGGGTGCGAGGGTGAGGCACCGGATTGACCCCACCGCCGCCGCCCCGGAGCCGCACTCGGCGAGCGAGGCGCGGACGCGCGGTGTCCAGGCCGGCATGCCGTGGAAGTCATGCACGACCGACCACGCCGTGTCGACGTCGGCGTCGAGGGTGGTGCTGACGTACGCGCCGGCTTTCACGGTCCACCTCCGAAGGTGCGGGGCCAGGACGCTAACACAACGACGTTTGATTACTGAAGGCGTTGATTAACCAAACACTGCCAGGTAAGTTGCCCGACTGTGGCTCCCGTCGACGTTCCGCTGCGGCTCGTGCTGGGTACCGTCGCGTTCGGGACCACGGCCGAACCCGCGGCCGCCACCGCCATCGTCGAGGGATTCCTCGCCCGCGGCGGCCGGTGGATCGACACCGCGGCCGCGTACGGCGACGGCGCCACGGAGATCGCCGTGGGCAAGGTCCTCGACGAGCTGGGCTGCCGCGACGACGTCGTGCTGGCCACGAAGTTCGGCCTCACCCCACCCGGACCCGGGGTCGACGTGCGGGCGTTCGTGATCGACGAGGTCGAGGGCTCGCTGCGGCGGCTGGGCACCGACCGGGTCGACCTGCTGCAGATGCACCGCCCGTGGTTCGACGTCGAGCCCGAGCCGGTGCTGCAGGCGCTTGGCCGGCTCGTCGAGCAGGGCAAGGTGGCGCGGGTCGGTGCCTCCAACTTCCCGTCCTGGGTGCTGCAGGACCACCTGCGTGCCGCGGCGGCGGGCGGGCTGCCGGCGATGGTGTCGCAGCAGTCGCCCTACAACCTGCTCGACCGCCGGATCGAGAACGAGACGCTGCCGTTCTGCCGGCTGCACGACGTCGCGCTGCTGACGTGGTCGCCGACGGCGAGCGGGATGCTGTCGGGGCGCTACGCCCACGGGACCGCGCCGCCGCCGGACTCCCGGGCCAGCGTGGTGCCCGGCTTCACCGAGCGGCTGACGCGCGAGAACCTCGCCGTCGTGGCCGCGCTGGCGGCGCTGGCCGCCGAGGTCGGCCTGTCGGTGGCGCAGCTCGGGCTGGCCTGGACGCTCGCCCGCGACGGCGTGGCGGGCGTCGTGATCGGGCCGCGCACCCTCGACCACCTGGCCGACTCGCTCGGCGTGCTCGACCACACCGGCGGGCTGCCGCCCGACGCCGCGATCGACCGGGTCGTGGTACCCGGCGGCCGGGTCATCGACTTCGCGACGCTCAGCAGACCGCTCAGCAGACCGCAGGGGGCCAGCTCATGACCAGTACCGATGCCGTCCGGGTGCGCTACACGCGCACGCCCTACCTCGTCGTCACCAAGGAGCAGCACCAGCGCAAGGACGTCTACGGGTCGATCGACGATGCCGTCGTCCGGCAGGCGCAGCTGCTGCGCGGCACCGAGGACTCCGACACCGCCTTCGTCGCGATGCACCCGATCGGCTCGCCCGGGTACCTGCCGGCGTTCTCGCAGCTCGCGCGCAGCGGCTTCCACGTGGTCGCGTGCGGCACGCGCTACACCACCGGCGACGCCGGCCTGCAGATGGAGAACGCGCTGCTCGACCTCGCCGCCTGCGTGCGCGACGCCAAGGAGCGGCTGGGCTACCGGCGGATCGTGCTGGCGGGGTGGAGCGGTGGCGGCTCGCTGATGGCCGGGTACCAGGCCGAGGCCGAACACCGGACGATCACGGCGACTGCGGCGGGGGAGCCGACCCCGCTGGCCGACACGGAGCTGATCCCGGCCGACGGCCTGATGCTGATGGCCGCGCACCGCAGCCGCCACCGGCTGCTCACGGACTTCCTCGACCCGTCGATCCGGGACGAGGACCGGCCGCACGACCGCGACCCCGAGCTGGACCTCTACGACCCCGAGAACCCGAACCGGGCCCCGTACTCGCCGGAGTACGTCACGCGCTTCCGGGCCGCGCAGCGCGAGCGCAACGCGCGGATCACCGAGCGCGCGCTGGCCGCGCTCGACGGGATGCGTCGCGCCGGCCGCGACCAGGACGAGAGCTGCTTCGTCGTGCACGGGACGATGGCCGACCCGCGCTGGGTCGACCCGAGCGTCGACCCCAACGACCGGCGCCCCGGCTGGTCCTACCTGGGTGACCCGCGGGTGGCCAACGACGGTCCGGCGGGGCTCGCCCGGTTCTGCACCACCCGCGGCTGGCTCTCGCAGTGGAGCCTGGACCACGCGCAGGTCGACGCCGTGGACGCCGCGCCGCGCATCAGCGTGCCGACGCTCGTGGTGGCCAACTCCGCCGACGACGCCGTGCCCGCCGCGCACCCGCGTGACTTCTTCGCCGCGCTCCCCGACGGCGACAAGGAGTTCCACGAGATCGTCGGCGCCAACCACTACTTCAGCGGCAAGGGCGAGCAGCTCTCGTACCTGGACGAGGCCTCGCTCCTCGTCCGGCGCTGGATGGCGCAGCGCCCGTTCGGCACGTCCCGTTGATCGACCCCACTCCGATCTCCTACAGGAGCATTCCGTTGACGAAACCCGCCGAGCGCGCGTCCTTCGACCTGGACAACACCGACCCCGAGCTCCTGCAGCACCTGCACGAGACACTCGGCGAGATGCAGGGCACCTGCCCGGTGGCCTGGAGCTCGGCGTCGGGCGGGTTCTGGGCCCTGACCAAGTACGACGACGTCGTCACGGCGTCCAACGACTGGGAGACGTTCACGGTGACCCGGGGCATCATGATCCCGCCGACGGGTGCGTCGATGCCGGTGATCCCCGCCGAGCTCGACCCGCCGCGCCACACCAGGCTGCGCAAGCTCGTGCTGCCCAACTTCACCGACAAGGCGCTGCAGCAGTGGCGACCGGGCCTCGAGCAGATCATCGACGAGGCGTTCCGGCCGCTGCTGCCCGCAGGCCGGGCCGACCTGGTGGTCGACATCGCCCACCCCGTCCCCGTGCTGGCGATCTGCCTGATCCTCGGCATCGACTCCGACTGGCGCCGGATCCGGGAGCTCGCCACCAACTTCCTCGCGGCCACCGGGCAACCGGCGCTGGCCCGGCAGCGCGCGCACGAGCTGGAGGCCTACCTCGAGGAGGAGATCGAGGCGCGGCGAGGCAAGCCGGTCGAGGACCTGCTGGGCCAGTACGTCAACGCCCGCATCGACGACGAGGAGATCCCGGCGCGCGAGATGCTCGGGCTCGTTCAGCTGATGGTGGTGGCCGGGCACGAGACCACCGTCAACGGCATGGGCTCGATGATCTACCGGCTGATCGTCGAGCCGGGCCTGCGCGAGCGCGTGCTCGCCGACCGGTCGCTGATCGGCGCCGTCATCGACGAGACGCTGCGGCTGCACCCGCCGGTCTGGAACATGGGCCGCACCGTGGCCGAGGAGACCGAGATGCGCGGGGAGTCGCTGTGCCCCGGCGAGAAGGTCATGCTCGTCTACGGCGCGGCCAACCGGGACCCGGAGAAGTTCGCCGAGCCCGACACGTTCGACATCGACCGGCCCGGCAACGGCCGCCACCTGACGTTCGGCATCGGGCGCCACCGCTGCCTGGGCGAGCCGCTGGCGAAGCTGGAGCTGCGCCTCGCGCTGGAGTACGTGCTCGACCACCTGCCCGACGTCGAGCTCGACGGCGAGCCCCGATGGGGCGGCGGCACCAACCAGCACGGCCTGCGGTCGCTGCCGGTGCGGTTCACCCCGAGCGGGGGCTGAGCGGTGCCCGACCTGACCGGCAGGGCGGCGTTGGTCACCGGCGCGGGCTCGGGGATCGGTGCGGCGTGCGCGACGGGCCTGGCCGCGGCCGGTGCCGCGGTGCTCGTCACCGACATCGACGGGGACGCGGCGGCCCGGGTGGCCGCGAAGATCAACGCCGGGGGTGGCCGTGCCGTCGCCGAACGCCTCGACGTCGCCGACGAGGCGCAGTGGGTCGCGGTGGTCGGCAACGCCGCGTTCGACGTCCCGATCACGGTGCTGCACAACAACGCCGCCATCACCGGCGGCCCGGCGATGGCGGGCGACCTCGACGTCGTCCGGATCGACGTGGACACCTGGGACGCGGTGCTCGCGGTGGCGCTGCGGGGCACCATGCTCGGCTGCAAGCACGTCGTCCCCGGGATGCTCGCGGCAGGCGGCGGCAGCATCGTCAACACCTCGTCGGTGAAGGGCAGCACCGGCAGCAGCTACCGCACGGCCTACGCCACGGCGAAGGGCGGGATCGACGCGCTGACGCGGATGGTCGCCACGTCCTACGGGAAGCGCAACATCCGCTGCAACGCCGTGGCTCCCGGCATCGTCGAGACGCCCGGGCTGCGGCACACCGTGGGGCCCGAGCGCATCGCGGAGCTGCAGGACGCGCACCTGGTGCCGCGGCTCGGGCGGGCCGCGGACATCGCGGCCATGGTGGTGTTCCTCGCCTCCGACGACGCCGCGTTCCTCACCGGGCAGGTCATCGCGGTCGACGGTGGGTTGACCGCGCACGCGCCGTCGCTCTCACCGCCCGGTTCCCGGTGAGCCGTACCGCCGCGGATGCGGCGCTCGAAGCGGCCGGCGCGCTGCAGACGCTGGTGGAGAAGGCACTGGTGCTCACCGAACGCGCCCCCGACACGTTCTCCGGCGGTGCCGGGCCCGCGGCGTTCGACCGGCTCTACGGCGGCCTGATCGCCGCGCAGGCGCTGCGGGCCGCAGGCGGCACGGTCGTGGCGCCGATGGTGCCGCAGTCGTTGCACGTCCACTTCCTGCGGCTGGGTTCGCCCGATGCGGAGCTGCTGCTGAGCGTCGAACGCGTGCGCGACACCCGGCGCGGGGCCACCCGGCTGGTGCGCGCCGAGCAGGATGGCAGGCTGGTGGCACTCGCGACAGCCGCGTTCCAGGTGCCGCAGCCGGGCATCGAGCACGGGCGGACCACGCTCTCGGCGCCCGACCCCGAGGAGCTGCCCACCCGCACGGCGTCGCTGCAGGCGCGGTTCGGCGACGCGCTGCCCCCCAACGCCCGCGCGGTGTGGCCGATCGACATCCGCCACATCGACCGGGCCCCGTGGACGATCGGCGGGTCGACCGAGCCACGCAACCGGATGTGGGTGCGGGCCGCGGCAGCGCTGCCCGCCGACCCGTTGCTGCAGGCCTGCGTGTTCGCCTACGCCAGCGACCTCACGATGTTCGAGCCCGTCATCTACCCGCACGAGCACGACGCCCGCCCGCTGTCGTGGGAGGCCATGATCCACGGCGAGGTGCGCGGGGGCAGCCTCGACCACACGATCTGGTTCCACCGCCCGTTCCGGGTGGACGAATGGCTGCTGCACGAGCACGTCTCGACCGTCGCCGCGGAGTCCCGTGGCCTCACCACCGGGCAGTACCGCACCCCGGACGGGACGCTCGTCGCGTCCGTCGCGCAGGAGGTCGCGGTGCTGCACGACCCCCGCCCGGAGGGCCCGCCATGAGCGACCTGATCATCACCGACTGGGTCGCCCAGCATGCGCGGCAACGGCCCGATGCGATCGCGCTGGCGCTGCACGAGACCGGTGCCACCGTCACCTGGGCCGAGCTGGAGCGGCGGGTGGCGGCGCTCGCCGGGGTGCTGCGCGACACCTGGGGGGCCCGGCCCGGTGACCGGGTGGCGCTGGTGGCGGAGAACGACCCGCGGCTGCTGGAGGTGCAGTTCGCCTGCATGCGCATCGGCGCGGTGTTCATGCCGCTGAACTGGCGGCTGACCGCCACGGAGCTGGGCGCGCAGCTGGCCGACGCCGAGCCCGTCGCGATGATCCACGACGCGGACTGGCGTGCACTGGTCGACGAGCTGGCTCTCGCCGTACCGCGGGCGTGCTGGGACGAGCCGTCCTACGACGCGCTGTTGGCGGCGGCGGACCCGGTGGCGGGCGGGGACCTCGACCCCGATGCCGTGACCCACCTGCTCTACACGTCCGGGACGACCGGGCTGCCCAAGGGCGTGCTGTGCACCAACCGCACGCTCGTGACGCACGCCCAGAACCTCGCCCACACCAGCCGGATGGCGGAGCGCGACCAGCACCACCTCAACGTCGTGCCGTGGTTCCACGCGGGCGGGCTCAACGTGTTCACCAACGCGATGCTGTTCTGGGGCGGGCGGGTGACCACCGTGCGCCGCTACGACCCCGCGGTGGCGCTGGGGCTGCTCACCGACCCGGGGCTGGCGATCACGCACCTGTGCGGGGTGCTGCAGACGTTCGAGTGGCTGGTGCGCCAGGACGGTTTCGCCGCGGTGGCGGCCTTCCCGGCACTGCACACCGCGCTGTTCGGCGGCTGGGGCCCGTCGACGCAGGAGATCGTGCTGGCGCTGCGTGCCCGCGGCGTGCCGGTGCAGCTGTCGTGGGGAGCGAGCGAGCTCGGGCCGCTCGTCACGGTGCTCTCGCGTCCCGACGACGCGGCGGCCGACGCCGGCTCGTCGGGCACGGTGGTGCCGCACACCCGGCTGCGGATCGTGGCGCCCGACGGCACCGACGTCGAGCCCGGTGGGGTCGGCGAGCTGTGGGTGCGCGGTGGTGCCGTGACGCCCGGCTACTGGCGCCAGCCCCGCGACGACACGTTCCACGGGCTGTGGTTCCGCACCGGCGACGCCGGCCGGATGGACGCGGCGGGGCATGTCTACATCGTCGGCCGGGTCAAGGAGATGTACCGCTCGGGCGGGGAGAACGTCTACCCGGCCGAGGTCGAGAACGTGCTCGCCGACCTGCCGGGGGTGGCCGAGCTGACCGTGGTGGGCGTGCCCGACGAGCGGTGGGGTGAGACGGGCCTGCTCGCTGTCGTGCTCGAGCCCGGCGCGGCGCTCACGCTGGCCGACGTGCAGGCGTTCGCGGCGGGCCGGCTCGCCCGGTTCAAGCAACCGTCGCACCTGCTGGTGCTGGACGTGCTGCCCCGCTCCGCGACCGCGAAGATCTCCCGGGCCGCGATCCGCGAGGCGTTCCTCGGTGCCGGCGTGCCCGCATGAGCGGCCCGCTGGCCGGCGTGCGGGTCGTCGAGCTCGGTGGCATCGGCCCGGGCCCGTTCGCCGGCCTGCAGCTGGCCGACATGGGCGCCGACGTCGTGCGGATCGAGCGCCCGGACGCCGCCGGCAGCCCGGTGTCGATGACGCGGGGCAAGCGCCTCGTCGAGGTCGACCTGCGCTCGACGGCGGGCGTGGCGCAGGTGCTCGACCTCGCCGCGGAGGCCGCGATCCTCATCGAGGGCTTCCGGCCGGGGGTGGCCGAGCGGCTGGGCCTGGGCCCGGCCGACTGCCAAGCCCGCAACCCGGCGCTGGTCTACGGCCGGATGACGGGGTGGGGCCAGTCCGGGCCGTGGTCGAGCACCGCCGGGCACGACATCAACTACATCGGCCTGACCGGTGCGCTGCACGCGATCGGCCGCGCAGGGGGGCCGCCCTCGATCCCGCTGTGCCTGGTCGGCGACCTGGGCGGCGGTGCGATGTTCCTGGTGACCGGCGTGCTCGCCGCGCTGCACGAGGCCACCCGCACCGGCGTGGGCCGGGTCGTGGACGCCGCGATCGTCGACGGTGCCACCGCGCTGATGCTGCCGATCCACGAGATGGCGGCGGGCGGTCACTGGGTCGACGAGCGCGGCGCGAACATGCTCGACTCCGGCCGTCCCTGGTACGACGTGTACGAGACGGCCGACGGGCGCTGGATGTCGGTGGGTGCGCTCGAGGACAAGTTCTACGCGGCGTTCATCGCCCTGCTGGGGCTGTCCACCGTGGAGTCCGACCGCACCGACCCCGCGTCGTGGCCGGGCCTGCGCGAGCGCATCGCCGCCCGGTTCGCCACGGCGGACCGGGAGCACTGGGAGAAGGTCTTCGATGGCACCGACGCGTGCGTGGCGCCGGTGCTGAGCCTCGCCGAGGCGCCGCACCACCCGCACATGGCGGCGCGGAAGAACCTGGTCGGCGGGGTCGCGGCGCCGGCGCCACGGTTCGCCGGGTAGGCACCGCTAGGAGACGAGGAGGAGTGCATCCGATGGGACGCATCGACGGCAAGGTCGCCATCGGCACGGGCGGAGCAGGCGGGATCGGCACCGCGATCACCCGGCGGTTCGTCGCCGAGGGGGCCCGGGTGGCCGACGTCCTGCCGGCCGCCGCCGGTCCCGGCACGGTCGCGACCACGATGGACGTGCGCTCGGCGACCGAATGGGCCGCCACCGTCGCGCTGGCGTTGCAGGAGTTCGGACGGCTCGACGTGCTGGTCAACAACGCGGGGCTCTTCCGCCCCGCCCCGCTGCAGGCCGCGACCGAGGACGACCTGCGCAGCAGCTTCGAGGTCAACCAGCTCGGCCCGTTCCTGGGCATGCAGGCGGTGATCGCGCCGATGACCGCCGCCGGGGGCGGCTCGATCATCAACTTCTCCTCCGGCGCCGGCATGTCCGGGATGGCCGGGCTCTCCACGTACTCCAGCACCAAGTTCGCCGTGCGCGGCCTCACCCGGTGCGCGGCCATGGAACTGGGCGGGCTCGGCATCCGCGTCAACTCGATCCATCCCGGCGGCATCGACACCCCGATGGTCAACCGCAGGCCCGACGCCGGCGCCGCCTACGCGGCGCTGCCGATCCCGCGCATGGGCCACCCCGACGAGGCCGCCGCGATGGTGCTGTTCCTCGCCTCGGACGAGAGCTCCTACTGCACCGGGTCGGAGTTCGTCATCGACGGCGGCATGGGTGCGGGCTTCAGCTTCAGCTCGACCGCGTCCAGCTGAACCCCGCCTGAGGTCCGGCGTCAGGCCGGCACGGGATCCGGGGCGCCCAGGTAGGCGTCCACCACCCGCGGGTCCGTGCGCACCGCCGCGGGCGTGCCGGTCGTCAACACCCGACCCGATTGCAGGACGGTGACCCGGTCACTGATCGACATCACCATGTCGATCTTGTGCTCGACCAGCAGCACCCCGATGCCCCAGGTGCTGGCGACGGTCCGGATCAGGGCGGCGAGCTCGCCGGACTCGTGCTCGTCGAGCCCGGCGGCCGGCTCGTCCAGCAGCAGGGTGGCCGGTGCGGCCGCCACCGCGCGCGATCGCGACGGCCTTGCGCTGCCCGAGCGACAGCGCGTCGGGCAGCGCGTCGAGCACGTCCGCGAGCCCGAACTGCGCGACGGCCTCCCGCGCGGCCGGTCCCAGCCGCCACGAAGGACACCAGGCGCTCGCCACCGCGATCCGGGACAACGCCGACGACGAGCGGGCCACCCTCGAGCTGCTGTGGCGCGCGCGGCCCAGCTGTGGCCGCAGACCCGGCCCAAGGCCATGGCCGCCCCGCACCCGCTGCTCACCCGCCGCACCCCCGCGGGCGCGCATCCCTGATCGGCGACCCGCACCACACCTGCCACGGTCTCGCGCCCCCTGCCGGACCGCCGACCTGCGGCGCCCTCGGGACGGCCGCACGACCCGAGGAGCCCCACCGTGGGAGCACCGTCCGGTGGCGCCGTGGCACCCCGCGACCCTGCATCGCCGCGTAGACCGCGGCCTCCCGGCGCAGCGTGAGGTCGGTGTCGCTCATCGGGCCCTCGCCGGTGTCGACCCGGAGGATGTAGCTGCCCGCCGTCGCGGTGCGGGCGCTGTAGGTGACCCGGCTGCGACCCAGCGCGAGCCGGTCGAGCCGGGTGGCGCCGCCGTGGATCACGCTGTCCACCCACGATGCGAGCTCGACCTCCTGCATCTGACCTCCTCGTCGTCCTGCAGGTACGTGCCTGGGACTAACGTCGTTAGGTTTTGGAGTCTGGCACGCTGTTGGGGAGGCGTCAACATAGTGTTCACTTCGATACGGCACAAAACCCCAGCGTGGGCAACGGAGCGATCACTGTGGATACTCGTGGCATGACCGCAACCACCGCCCGCCGCCGCCGTCCGGAACAGGTGCGTGCGGCGCTGCTCGAGGAGGCGGCGCGCTCGTTCGCGGCGAAGGGCTTCGGGGGATCGCGCACCGCGGAGATCGCGGCGAGCGCGGGCGCGTCGGAGTCCACGCTGTTCGCGCACTTCCCGACGAAGGCCGACCTCTTCGCGGCGGCCACGCTGGAGCCGTTCGTCGCGTTCGCCACCGGGATGGAGCGCCTCACCGCCGCGCGTCGCGACGTCGTTGACCGCGATCTCGTGGACCGCGACGAGGACGTCGTGCTGCGCTACATCCGCGACCTGTACGACCACGTCGTGGCCAACCGCGACGCCATCCGCACGCTGCTGGCGCTGAGCCACGACCCCGACTCCGACGTGCTGGTGGCGGCGGCGCAGCAGCGCTTCCACGGGCTGCTGGCCGACCTGACCGGCGTCGCGCGGGAGTGGGCGGATGCCACCGGCCGCGACATCCCGCGCCTCGACCTGCGGGTACGCACGGCCTTCGCGATGATCGTCGCGATCGCGTTGTACGGCTCGTGGTTCGTGCCGGCCGACACCGGATTCGGGCGCGACACGATCATCCGCGAGCTGGCGGGGGTGGTGCTGCGCGGGGCGGTGACGACGGAACGCGCCCCGGAGCTGCCCGGCTGACGGCGCCAACCAGTTGGCCACCGCGCCAATGTCCTGACGTTGGCGCGGTGGCTATTGGATTGGCGCGGTCGGTCCTGCTGGACCGGCCGGCGGGGGTGGTGTCTCGCCGCGCCAACCGGTTGGCCACGGCGCCGACGTCCAGACGTCGGCGCGGTGGCTACGGGGTTGGCGCCGTCACGGCGCGACGTACGCCCGCAACGCCGCCTTCGAGATCTTCCCCGTCGTGTTGCGCGGCAGCTCCGCCACCACCACCAGGCTCCGCGGCGCCTTGTACCGCGCGATCCGCTCGGCGCAGTGCTCGCGCAGCGCGTCCAGCGTCAGTGTCGCGCCGGGGCGCACGACGACGAACGCGCGGCCGATCTCGCCCCACTTCTCGTCCGGGATGCCGATCACCGCCACGTCGAGGACGTCGGGGTGGGTGACGAGGACTCGCTCGACCTCCGCCGGTGCCACGTTCTCACCGCCCGACTTGTACATGTCCTTCACCCGGTCGACGAGGTGGTGGAAGCCGTCCTCGTCGCGCCAGGCGGCGTCGCCCGTGCGGAACCAGCCCTCCTCGGTGCGGGCGACGTCGACGGTGCCGTCCTTGCGCCAGTACCCGGGGGAGACGCTCGGGCCCTTCAGCCACACCTCGCCCACCTCGCCGGTCGGGACCTCCGTGCCGTCGGGCCCGGCCAGCCGGACGTGGGTGTACGGCACGGCGCGCCCGCACGACGCCGGACGTCCGGCCACGGCGTCGCGCGGCATCCCGGTGACGGCCGGCCCGAGCTCGGTGCCGCCGTAGGCCTGCTGCAGCACCACGCCGCGGGAGCGCCAGGTCTGCAGCAGCGTCAGGCTCGGCACCCCGCCCGCTACCTGGGCGAAGCGCAGCGCGGTGAAGTCGGCTGCGGCGAACCCGGGCTGCTCGGTGAGCGACGCCCACATCACCGGCGGCGCGGTGAAGTGCGTGATCGCGTGCGCCGGGTCTCCGAGCAGCGCGACGATGGCGGCGGGATCGAAGCGGCGCATGGTGGTGACGGCGCCACCGGTGATCAGCATCGGGGTGCCGATCGTGGTCAGCCCGCCGGCGTGGAACAGCGGCATCGGGTTGAGCTGCTTGACCCCCGGCCCGGTGAGCAGGCACTCGGCGGCGATGTTGAGCGTCTGCCAGGACAGCGTCTTGACGGTGGTGATGGCGCCCTTGGGTGCCCCCGTCGTGCCCGAGGTGTGCAGGATGTGGGTCGGCAGGTCCATCGACAGGTCGGTGCGCGGCTCGGCGGGCGTCGCCGCGGCCAGTGCCTCGTCGTAGTCGGCGGTGGCGCTGCCGGGATCGCAGCGCCAGCCCAGGCGCGCGTCGGTGCCCAGCTTCGCCGCGATCTCCCGCACGGTCGGCTGCCAGACGCCGTCGCTGATCAGCACCTTCGGCTCGACGTCGCGGGCCAGTTCGAGGAGCTCCAGCGGGGCGAGTCGCCAGTTGAGCGGCACCATGATCGCGCCGAGGCGGATGCAGGCGAACTGGACCTCGAACGTGCGGGTGTCGCCCTCGGCGAGCAGCAGCACGCGGTCCCCGACGCCGACGCCGTACCGGTCGCGCAGCACCCCGGCCAGCGCCCCGACCCGCGCGTCCAGCTCGCGCCAGGTGTGCCGCTCGCCGGTCTCGGCGTTCTCCAGCGCGATCGCGGCGCCGAACCGGCCCGCGTTCGTCCGCACCCAGTCCTTGGCCACATCGCCCACGGCCACATCGCCCACGACACGCCCCTTCGTCGGATCCCGCGCCAGAACCTAACATCGATTGGCGAGATTGTGACCCGCCGGTTGCCGGTCCAGCCAAATGTTGTTAGGTTAAATTCACCGACGAGGGAGGCCGAGGTTGACCAGGGGTTTCCTGCCGCTCATGCAGCTCGACGAGGCCGGCCCGGCCAGCTGGCGCGGTCCGCTGGGCGACGATGCGGGCGACCGCATCCCGCACGGGCTGCTCGTCGCCCAGGCGGTGGTCGCCGCGGGTCGCACGGTCGACACCGACTGGCGGTGGGTGCATGCGGTCCACGCCACGTACCTCACCGACGGTGACCCGGCGCCGGCGCCCGTCGAGTACCGGGTGGATCGCCTCCAGGACACCGACCACACGGCAACGCGGCTGGTCCGCGCCGTGCAGGGCGACCGCGCGCTGGCCACGGTCACCGTCGCCTTCCAGGCGCCCCGGCGCGGGGTCGGCCCGACCCACCAGCTCGACGGCATGGGCGAGCCGCCCGATCCGCACTCGCTCCCGGCGCGCGACGTCGCGGTCGGGGTGCCGATCGACGTCCGCTACCTCGACCGTGCCCCGTGGGAGCCCGCGCCGGGTCCGGAGGCCGCCAACCGCATGTGGGTGCGCGTCACCGAGGAGATCCCCGACCAGGTGCTGCTGCACGCGGCGGCGATCGTGTTCGTGGCGGACCTGCTGCTGGTGGAGCCGGTGGCCCCGCCCCTGACGGGGGAGTGGACCGACCTCGACACCGGACGCGGCCTGCACGCCGTCGCGCTCGACCTGTCGGTGCGGTTCCATCGCGGCTTCCGGGCCGACGACTGGGTGCTGCACGAGCACCGCTCGCCGTCGATCGCGGGCTACCGCGCGTACTCGACGGGGCAGTTCTACTCGTCGATGGGACGGCTCGTCGCGTCCGTGTCACAGGAGACCGCGCTGCTGCCGGTGGCGGCTCCGGGCGCGGTCACCCGGCCGGTCGGCAGCTCGCACAACGGATCGAGAGGGAGATAGGCATGGCGTTTCACCACGTGGCCATCGCGTCGAAGAACGTCGCGAAGTCGCACGCGTTCTACACGGAGGTCATGGGCTTCACCCTGAAGAAGGTGGTGAAGCGCCAGACGCCGGAGGGCGGCTGGACCAAGCACATCTTCTACGACACCGGCGACGGTCAGCTCTTCGCGATCTGGGACCTGCGCGGCATCGAAGGGGTCGTCGTCGACGCCGACGCGTGGCAGGGCGGCATGGCCAACGGCCTGCCGTACTGGATCAACCACATCGCGTTCGACTGCCACGACATCGGCGGGCTCGAGGAGCACAAGCAGCGCTGGCTCGACAGGGGCTACAACGCCGTCGAGGTCAAGCACGAGTTCATCCACTCCATCTACACCCGCGACCCCGACGGCACGCTCGTCGAGTTCACCTTCGACACCCAGCCGCTGACCGAGGAGGACGAGCGCGAAGCGCTCGAACTGCTCGCCGACGACAGCCCCGCCCAGGTGCCGGAGTACGAGGGCGTGCAGCACAGGTCCCCGCACGCGAAGGCGCGGCGGGACGCGGAGAAGCTGGCGGACGCGGCCGCCGCGATCTAGCTGACGCACACCCTGAGGGGCTCGCGCACACCGTCGACGGTGTGCGCGAGCCCCTCGCGGTATGCGTCAGCTAGAAGTCGGGCAGGAGTGGCCCGGTTCGCTGCGGTGGGGTCGGTGCGCCGTCCCACGTGTCCGTCTGTGCCAGCGGAGCCATCGCGTCCAGGCGGCGCAGTGACTGCTCGCCGAAGTAGCGCACCAGGTCGTCGAGGCGTTCGGCCGCGTGGTCGCGGACCAGCGCGGTGACCTCCGCGTGGGGGTCGTCGACGTGGCGGCCCAGCAGCGCGGACGTGTCGGTCACGTCGAGCTGCAGCCGGCTCGCCCGCAGCAGGGTGCTCGCCAGCAGGTGTGCCGGGCCCTCCTGCATGTCGGTCAGCAGTCCGGCCAACGCCGTCAGCTCCCCGGTGCGCTGCTCACCCGGCTGCGGCACGAGCGGCGGGTGGCCGCGCGACTCGGCCAGCACCTGGCAGATGGCCACCCGGGCCAGCGCGTCCCACCAGAACCGTTGCAGCGCCTCGGGATTGTGCGCCTTCGGCCGCTGCACGTCGCTGCTGATCCCGGCGAGCATGACGAGCCCGGCCGCCACCGTGAAGTAGTCGACCGCCGCGCGCTCGACCGGCCGGTCCGACGCCGCCGCGTAGGCCTCGACGAAGCCGGCGAAGCCACCGCTCGGGTAGAGCGACTCCCGGAACCGGCTGTACCCGAGGTCCGACATGGGGTGGCCCAGGTGGGCGAGCTCCCAGTCCAGCAGCGCCGTGATGTGCCCGCCGTCGTGCATGAACTGGTTCGGACCGGCGTCGCCGTGCAGCAGGCAGGCCTCGACGGTGGCGGGCGCGTGGTGGGCCAGCCACCACAGTGCCAGCTCGATCAGGGGGTCCGGGCGCTCCAGCTTCGGGCGCAGCACGTCGTAGTCGGCCATGACGGCGGCGAGCGGGCCGGGGCGGTCGGGGCCCGCCGGGTCGGCGGCCACGTCGAGGCCCGGCCGCACGCCGAGTCGCTGCGGGTCGAGTCGGTGGGTGGCCGCGAGCTGCTCGCCGTACTCACGCATCAGGGTGGCGCGGACCTCGGGGGGTGCCGGTTGCAGCACGCCCGAGCCCGGGATCCGGCCGATCAGCAGCGCACCGGCCGCGGGCAGGAACCCGTGCAGCCGGGGCACCGGCACCGCGGTGTCCTGCAGCGCGGCGAGCGCGACGGACTCGCGGCGGGTCCCGTAGCCCGAGAGCATCCGGGACCGCACCTCGACGTGCGGCGGCACGCGCGGCCCCTTCAGGAACAGCGACAGCTCGCCTGTCGGGCCGTCGACGTCGACGAAGAAGTTGGGACGCCAGCGATCCAGCTGTCGGGCGCCGACGACGCGGCCACCCGTGACGTCCTCCACCCACGCCTGCACTGCGACGTCCAGCATGCCCCGACCACCAATCGTTGTTTGGCGCAGTGACCCCGCTCGGCCCGCGACGACCCCGCCCGTCCGGCCGTCGCCGCAGGTCACGACGTTACCGCGGATGCGACCCCAGGAGACGATAGTCACCTGAGCCAAACAGTGTTAGTTTATTGCGACTCCGGTGGCGCCGGTCACAGTCGACCGAACGAGAAGGACGGCGAAGACATGCTCACGATGACGATCAACGGTGCGGCGGTCGGGGGCGCGACGACGTTCGACGTGGTGAACCCGGCCACCGGCCGGGTGGCGGCGCAGGCCCCGGACTGCTCGCCCGAGCAGCTCGATGCCGCGCTCGCCGCGGCCGCGGCGGCCGGACCTGCGTGGCGCAGCGACGTCGACGAGCGCCGCAAAGCCATGCTGCGCCTCGCCGAGGCCCTCACGGCGGCGGGCGACGCGATCACGGCCGACCTGATCCTCGAGACGGGCAAGCCGGCCCCGGTCGCGGCGAGCGAGGTGCCGATCTGCGGCATGTGGCTGCAGGTCTTCGCCGACATGGAGATCCCGCGCCGGGTCCTGCAGGACGACGCGAGCGCGCTGATCGAGGTCGCGTACCGGCCGTTGGGTGTGGTCGCGGCCATCACGCCCTGGAACTTCCCGATCGGCCTGGCCATGTGGAAGATCGCCCCGGCACTGCTGGCCGGCAACACGATCGTCCTCAAGCCGTCGCCGTTCACCCCGCTGGCCACGCTGCGGATGGGCCAGATCATGGGAGAGGTGCTGCCGCCGGGGGTGGTCAACGTCGTCACCGGCGGCGACGACCTGGGACGCGCCCTCTCCGCGCACCCGACGCCGCGCAAGATCACGTTCACCGGCTCTGTCGCGGGGGGCAAGAGCGTGGCCGCGGCCGCGGGCGCCGACCTCAAGCGCGTCACGCTGGAGCTGGGCGGCAACGACGCGGTGATCCTCATGGCCGACGCCGACCTCGCGGCCGCCGTCCCGAAGATCCTCGGCACCGCGTTCTTCAACACCGGCCAGGCCTGCGCGCTGCCCAAACGGATCTTCGTGCCGGACGCGCTGTACGACGAGGCCGTCGACGCGTTCGCCGCGGGCGCCTCGGCGATCGAGGTCGGACCGCCCGAGAACGCCACGACGCAGATGGGCCCGCTCTCGACCCGCCCGCAGTTCGAGCGCGTCACGGCGCTGGCCGCCGAGGCCATCGCAGGCGGCGCGCGGGTGGCGGCCGGGGGCGGCCCGGTCGACGGGGAGGGCTTCTTCTTCCGTCCCACGATCCTCGCCGACGTGCCCGACACCGCTCGGGTCGTTGCCGAGGAGCAGTTCGGCCCGGTGCTCCCGATCCTGCGCTACTCCGCGATCGACGACGCCGTCGAGCGTGCCAACTCGACGATGTTCGGGCTGTGCGGATCGGTGTGGGGCACCGACATCGGGGCCGCGGGCGCCGTGGCCGAGCGCCTCGAATGCGGCACCACGTTCGTCAACACCCACGCGGCGCTGCTGCCCACGGTGCCGTTCGGTGGCTCAAAGTGGAGCGGCGTCGGCGTCGAGAACGGCGTGGACGGGCTGCTGGCCTTCACCGAACCCCAGGTAGTGCACACCGCCCGAGCCTGAACAACCGACGCTGAAGGAGCTACGAGGTCATGGTCGACCCCCACCAGTCGTTCTTCGACACGCTCAACTGGTTCGACGAGAAGGACTGCGAGCAGCTCGACGCCGAGCTCGCCTGGGCCCGCCAGGAGTGCCCGATCGTGCACACCGAGTTCGACGGCGGGATGTACGTGATCACCCGCTACGACGACCTGCGCACCGTGGCCGAGCACCCGGAGGTGTTCAGCTCCGCCATGCCCGGCGTCGTCCCGGTGCCCGTCGCACTGCCGCCGCTCGACCTGGACCCGCCGCTGCACCGCGACTTCCGGGCGTTCCTCAACAAGTACTTCTCCCGCGCGTTCCTCAGCAAGTACACCGCTGTCATGGAGAACCTCGTCGACGAGCTGGTCGACGGGTTCGTCGACCGCGGTGAGTTCGAGTTCGTCTCCGAGTTCGCCATCCCGTTCTCCGCCGGATCGCTGGCGCGGATCGTGCTGGACGACAAGAACGAGGAGCGGATGGCGCGCGCCATCGACGCCGTCACGGCCGTCGCGGTGACGCAGAACCCGGAGTCCTACGGCGGCGTCGCGGCGATCGCCATGGAGCTGCTGGCCGAGCGGGCCGAGGGCGGCGACGAGCGCGACGACTTCCTGCAGGGCATCGTGAGCGCCACCGTCGAGGGTGGCCGGTCGCTGACCCAGGCCGAGATGCTCGGCGTCGTCACGGTCCTGATGCTGGGCGGGCTCGACACCACCCGCGGTGCCATCGCCTACATCGGACGGTTCCTCGCCGAGGTCGACGGGGTCGAGGAGCGGATGCGCCGCCCGGAGTGGAAGCGCAAGGACATCGACGAGTTCCTGCGCTTCACCTCCACCGTCTCGGTGATGGGCCGGGTCCTGACCGAGGACACCGAGCTGCTGGGCTGCCCGATGAAGGCGGGGGAGCGCCTGGCGGTGCACTGGCGCTCCGGCAGCCGTGACGAGTCGAAGTTCGAGCGGCCCGACGAGCTGGTGTTCGACCGGGAGAAGAACCCGCACGCCGCCTTCGGCTTCGGGATCCATCGCTGCCTCGGCCAGCACTTCGCCCGGTTGCAGCTCGAGATCGCGTTCGACCGGCTGCTCGCCCGCGTCACGAACTTCCGGGTCAAGCCCGGCACGGTCGTGCGCGAGGCCGTGGGGATCTCCAACCGCGCGCCCGAGGAGCTGCACCTGCAGTTCGACCGCGTGACCACCCCCGCAACCAGCCCCGCTCGCGAAGGAGCGCTCCAGGCATGAAGACCGAAGCCGCGATCCTCTGGGAAGGCGAGAAGCAGTGGAGCGTCGAGGAGGTCGAGCTCGACGATCCGCAGCCGGGTGAGGTGCGGGTCAAGCTGGCCTCCAGCGGGCTGTGCCACTCCGACGACCACGCGGTGAAGGGCGACCTGCCCACCGCGATGCCGATCATCGGCGGGCACGAGGGCGCCGGCATCGTGGAGGAGGTGGGGGCAGGCGTCACGCGGCTCCGGCCCGGTGACCACGTCGTGATGGCGTTCATCCCGGCGTGCGGGCACTGCCGCTGGTGCGCCAGTGGCAACTCGGTCCTCTGCGACTACGGCGCCGTGATCATGAGCGGGCTGCCGATCAGCGACGGCAAGCCGCGCACGCACGCGCGTGGCGAGGGCCTCAAGCGGATGTCGCTGCTGGGCACGTTCAGCCCGTACACCGTGGTGCACCAGGACTCGTGCGTGCAGATCGACGACGACATCCCGCTGGAGCTGGCCTCGCTCGTCGGTTGCGGCGTGACCACCGGGTTCGGCGCGGCGGTCAACCGGGCACAGGTCGGGCCGGGTGACACCGTCGTTGTCGTCGGTACCGGCGGGCTGGGTTCCAGCGCCGTGCAGGGCTCCCGGATCGCGGGCGCCGAGAACATCATCGCCGTCGACCCCATCGCGTTCCGGCGCGAGCAGGCCGAGATGCTCGGCGCCACGCACTCCGTGGCGTCGATGGCGGAGGCGATGCCGCTGGTCACGGAGCTGACCAGGGGGGTCATGGCCGATAAGACGATCATGACTGCCAGCCTGATGACCGGCGACATGCTGATGCCGTTGATGGCGCTGACCCGCAAGGGCGGCCGCGCCTGCCTGACGTCGGTGGCGAACCCGAACATCACCAGCGCCGACGTCGTGCTCGTGGACCTGATCCTGAGCCAGAAGGAGATCGTCGGCAACGTGTTCGGCGGCTGCAACCCGCATGCCGACCTGCCGCGGCTGCTGTCGCTCTACAAGTCGGGTGAGCTGAAGCTCGCCGAGCTCGTCACGAAGACCTACTCGTTGGAACAGGTCAACGAGGGCTACGACGACCTGCTCAACGGCACGATCATGCGCGGCATGATCGTGTTCTAGCACCGGCCTCAGTACTCCTTGTAGGGCAGGAACTTGCCGCTCATCGACACGCGGACCCGATCCCGCTTGGGGTCGGGTCCGCGCTCGAGGTGCATCATGAAGTCTGGGCGGCCTTGATCAGTACGGTGTCGCGGTCCGTACGCATGCTCCTCCGGCCGGTGCTCATCGGTGTGGGAACGTGTGCCCATGCAGAGCCTGCTCCTCGTCGTCGGGCTCATGCTCGGCGCTGTGCTCCTCGTCGGCGTCGGCAACCGGCTGCGACTGCCGTGGCCGGCGCTCATGGTCATACTGGGCGCTGGGGTGGCGTTCACCCCGGGGCTGCCGGACGCGATCGAGATCGAACCCGATCTCATCCTGCCGTTGTTCCTGCCGCCGTTGCTGTTCGCCACGGCACAGCGGATGTCGTGGTCGGTGTTCCGGGCGCGCTGGCGCAGCATCGCGCTGCTCGCGATCGGGCTCGTGGTGGCCACGGTCGCCGTGGTCGCGGGCACGGCGGCGGCGCTCGTACCGGGCATCGGGCTGACGGCCGCGGTCGGGCTGGGCGCGATGGTCGCGCCGCCCGACCCGGTGGCCGTCGAGGCGGTCGCCGGGTCGGTCGGGATGCCGCGCAGGCTGCTCTCGGTGCTGCAGAGCGAGGGTCTGTTCAACGACGCGACGGCGCTGGTGATCTTCCAGGCCGCGGTGCTGGCCACCGTCGAGGGTGGGGACCTCACCGCGGGCGGGCTGGTGCTCGGGTTCGTGCTGGGCGCCGCGGGTGCCGTGGTGATCGGGATCGTCGTCGCCCGCGCCGCCCGCCTGCTCATGAACCGGGTCACCGACACCACCGGCCGCAGCGCGCTGACGCTCGTGCTCCCGTTCGCCGTCTACCTCGCCGCGGAGCAGGTGCACGCGTCCGGCGTCGTCGCGGTGGTGGTCGTGGCACTGGAGCTGCGGTCGGAGGGGGCCGCCGACGAGTCGGCGGAGCGGCTGGTGCAGCGCTCGTTCTGGGGCGTGGTGGAGCTGCTGGTCACGGGCATCGCGTTCGGGCTGATCGGGTTGGAACTGCGGGCCGTCGTGTTGGACGCGGGGGCCGAGCTCGCGACGATGCTGCTGCACGCCGCCGTGGTGTGCGCGGTCGTGCTGGGCGTGCGGGTGGTGTGGATGGCCGGCGCCGTCGTCTCCGTGCGGATGCGGTCCGACGACGCGTCGGCGGCACCGCGCAACGTGCGCGAGGGGGTGGTGCTCGCCTGGTGCGGGATGCGCGGCCTGGCCACGCTCGCCCTCGCGCTGTCGCTACCGCTCTCGGCGTCGGGCGGCGCGTTCCCGGCCCGCTCCGAGATCGTGGTCATCGCCTGCTCGGTGCTCGTCGTGACGTTGCTGCTGCCCGGGTTCACGCTGCCGGCGCTGGTCCGGATGTTCGGCATGGCCGGCAGCGCCGAGTCGGAGCAGACCGCCGAGCGCGAGGTCGCCCGCCGGGCCCGGGCTGCGGCCACGGCCGCGGTCGCCGAGCACCGCGACGACCTGCCGCCCGAGCTGCTGGCGGTGCTCGACGACAAGTTCGGGCGCCTCGACGCGGTGCTGCGCGGCGAGTCCCCGAGCGAGGAGGACCGCGCGCGCCTGGAGAAGTTCCTCAAGGGCCGCGTGATCATGAACCGCATCCAGTCCGAGGCGCTGGCCGCCGCCCGCGCCGAGGTGCTGGCGGCCCGCAAGGAACCCGGCATCGACCCGGAGGCCGTCGACCGCGTCCTCAACCGGCTCGACCTCCGCACCGTGCTGCTCGACTAGCTCGCACACAACGGCGGGGCGCCGCGCACACCGTGCACGGTGTGTGCGGGCACGCGGGGGTGTGTGCGAGCTTCCTATCCGCCCAGCCGGGGCCGCAGCACCGGTGCGGCACCCAGGCCGCTCGGGTCCAGGCCGTCGCCCTGCAGCGCGGTGCCGGCGTAGTAGTGGTTGGCCGCCGTCGAGGCCACGCGGACGCGCAGGTCGTTGCCCTCCCCGCGCAGCAGGCCCGCCGGCACCGCGCAGACGTACGGTGCCCAGCCGAGGCTCCCGATCACCGTGCCGTTGAGCTCGACCTCGGCCGTGGTGTGCACGATCGGCAGTTCGAGCTCCCAGTCCGGCCAGCCCGGATCGCCTGCGGGGAGGTCGAACGCGGTCCTGTACTCGCCGACGCCGGAGAAGCGCTCCCACCCCTGCTGCTCCCAGCCGCGGTCGACCCGTACCGGCCGGGTGGTGCCGTCGATGGTGAGGCTCCAGCCCGCCGTGAGGACGGTGGGGCCGGGCACCGTGCGCTCGCCGGTGCCCAGGTGCAGGCAGACCAGCTCGTCGGGTCCGCACCGCAGGCGCAGCGCCCCGTCGACGACACCGAGATCGGTGACGGCGCCGGTGGCCGCATCGAAGCGCTGCATCCGGGTGGGCAGCGACGGGGGTGTCACGGTGACCGTCTGCGTGCCGGCGGCGTCGTGGAACAGGGCCAGCCGGGTGCCGGTGGCATCCGCCCCGGCGCTGCTCCAGACGGTGGCGGTCGCGTCGTCACCGGCGACGACGACGTGCCCGCGGCGCAGGGGCGCCAGCACCGGGTCCAGCTCGGCGACGTCGGGCACGTGCGTCCAGTGCGCCGTCGCGAGCGCGGCGGTCCGGGCGGTCAGCTCCGGGTCCGCGCCGCGCTGCTGGCTGGCCGCGGGCAGCGGGCCCGACGCGAGCACCGTGCCGCCCGCTGCGGCGAAGCGCTCCAGCACGCCGATCGTCACGCTGTCACGCACCACCTCGACACCGGGCAGCACCACGGCGGAGTAGGAGCGGTCACCGACCACGAGCGATCCGTCGACGCCGACGCCCGCGGCCCGCAGGTCGCGCTCGTCGATGAGGTGGTAGCCGTGCCCGGTGCGCGAGAGGTGCTCGGTCCAGCGCGCCGCATGCGCGCCGTAGGGGTGCGACGGCCCGCAGGCCCAGCTCGTGCGCAACGGGTAGAGCACGGCGATCGCGCAGTCCGGCGCGACACCGTCGAGGAACGCCGAGAGCCTGCCGGACTCCGCGGCGAACGCGCGGTGGTGGTCGAACCACGGCTCGAAGTTCAGCCCGGGCGCGAAGTCGAACCGCGGGTTGACGAACATCTGCTCGCGCTCGTCGCCGTCGGTCTGCCAGAACGCGTGCATGAGCAGCTGCCGCGCGCCCAGCAGGTGGTGGCGGATGGTCTGGGACCGCAGCTCCCGCAGCGTCACCTCCCACCGACCGCCCGCGAAGTGCGAACCGGTGACGACGCGCCCGAAGTACTGCTCCACGAGGCAGCCGCTGCGCCCGTGCGAGCGCGCCACCGAGTCGCCGAGCTTCGCCGACAGCTGGGGATCGGAGTTGCGGGCGTCGACCGCGGTGTGGTCGCGCCAGCGGTCGAGCGCGAAGTAGTCGGTGCCGAAGTTGGTGCGCGGGTCGTCGGTGATGATCGTGCTGGTGAAGTCCCACGACGAGACGTGGCCCAGCACCTCGTGCCCGGACAGGCCGATGCCGTGCTCGCGACACCACCGCGACAGCGTCCCGAAGAAGGCATCGATCCCGAGCGCCGCTTAGCGCTCGAAGAAGTCGCAGCGCCGGGCGGCGGTGGCCGGGCCGACGTCGCGCACCAGCGCCAGCAGCGAGCGCCGGAACGCCTCCGGATCGTCGCCCACCAGCGCCGCGTCGTACATGAGCGAGCTGCCCAGGTGTCCCTCGTGCTGGCGCCAGCGGAAGAAGCAGCCGTGCGGCTGGTCGAAGAACGCGTACGCGACGGTGGTGCCGAAGTGCTCGCCGAACGCCGCGCGGTAGGGCTCGTAGCAGACCTCGAGGAAGCGCTGCGCCGCCTCCGGCATCAAGTAGTTGATCATTCGGCTGGTGGCGCAGCGGGCGGCGACGAAGACCGTCAACGTGCCTGTGCCGGGCGGCAGGTCGGCCGTCACGGCACACCCGGTGGCCGACGTGGCGGTGAACCGGGCGCTCGCGGTGACGTCGACGATGCCCGCCTCGTCGCCGACCTGGGCCGGGTGGGCCAGCGCGGCCACGATCTCCCAGTCCGCCCACTCGACGCGGGCGTCCTCGAACACCCAGTTCATCCCCGGGTCGAGGAGGTACTCGACGTCGGTCGGGCGGATCTCGTCGATGTCGCAGACTCCACCGGTACCGGTGGTCGTCGCCCAGAACAGGTGCCGCTCGCGCAGCTCGTCGCGGCCCTCGACCGTCCGGCCGCCGGCGTGGCCGGAGAGCCAGTTGTACTCGTCGTAGATCCCGATGAGCATCTCGTGGGCGGCCGCGGCGTCGGCCGCGGTGCGGCAGGCGGCGAGGTAGGCCGGGCCGAGGTACTCCGTGCGCGGGAACGAGAGCCGGGCCTGGATCTGGAACGCGCGGTAGCCCGCGGCGGACATCTGGGCCACCTGGTCCTTGATCTCGGTGTCGGTCGGGAGCCGGTGCCAGAACCAGTAGGTGGCCGGGGCGTGCCAGGCGTCGGGCTCGTTGACGGCCAGCACGCCTTCGACAGCCGTCATGCCGCGACCCGGCGGCCATCGTCGATCTTCAGGACGAACGTGAGGACGGCGTAGATCGCGGCGCCGGTGACCATCGCGATGACGACCCCGAGGTTGGCCTGCCCGATGACGCCCTTCGCGGCCTCGTCGGTGAGCAGGAAGCCCACGACCCTGGCGATGTTCGGGTCACCCGAGGTCACGGTACCCAGCCCGACGATCGACGCGGCCACGAGCGACACCAGCGCGGTCCAGCGCACGTTGCGCCCGCCACCCGAGGGCGGCAGCGCCATCGTGACGTTCCACCCCAGGCGGCGCTGGCGGATGAAGTCGAGCAGCTGGATGCCACCCATCGTGCCCATCAGCACCGCGACGAGCGCGAGGAAGGCCTGGAACGTCGCCAGGAACGAGTCCGAGACGAACAGCAGGTAGAAGGCGCCCGCCGAGATGACCACGGTGTTGATGGCGGTGGTGCCGGCGCGGGAGAACGGGGCACCGAGCGCGAGGAGGGCGAGCCCGGACGAGTAGATGCCGGTGATCGCCGCTGCGACCAGCGAGACGACGATGACCAGTGAGAACGGGAGGAAGAACCACAGCGGCAGCAGCGTGGTGAGCGCGGCGATCGGGTACTTCGCGGCGGCGGCACCGAGCTCGGGGTTGCTGCCCACCAGCAGCACGCCCACCACCAGCAGCACGGCGACGGGCAGCGTGATGCCCCCCGCGGTCCAGCCGATCACGCCGCGGGCGCGGGTGGAGCGGGGGAGGTAGCGCGCGAAGTCGCCGCCGTAGTTGAGGAAGCCCAGCCCGACCATCGTCATCGCCATGATCATGCCGCCGACGAACTGCAGGAGCGTGCCGTCGGGCGCGGTGCCCAGCGCCGACCAGTGGATGTGCGGAAGGATCATGATGAGGAAGACCAGCGTCATCGCGGCGGTCACCCAGGCGATCCACTTCTCGACCTTGAGGATCAGCTGGTGGCCGAACACGGCCACCGTCAGCGTCACGGCGAGCACGGCCACGAACCACACGACGATGCCCGTGGTGGTCGGGCCGCCGTCGGCCTCGGCGAACGCGCCGGGCCACAGCCGCGCGAACAGCGACGCGCCGGTGGTGGAGGCCAGCGTGATGATGGTGATCTTCCAGCCCACGTTGGAGATGTAGGCGAACAGGGTCGGGAACTTGTTGGCCTGGAAGCCGAAGGCGAAGCGGGTCTGGGTCAGCGTCGGCAGCCCGGTGCGGGGTCCGCCGACGGCCAGCACGCCGACGAGCGCGGCGGAGACGGCGTAGCCGAGCACGCCCGCGACGATCGCCTGCCAGACGCTGAGCCCGAGGCCGAAGACGTAGATCCCGTAGCTGATGCCGAGGATGGAGACGTTCCAGGAGAACCAGATGGCGAACAGCTCCCGCGGTGTCCCGCGCCGCTCGGCGTCGGGTACGGGGTTGATGCCGTTGCGCTCGATTCCCGAGGGCGGGGGAGCCGGCGCGGTGGGCGTCGATGCAGGCGTGCTCAGATCCGTGTCGTGTGTGGTCATGCCAGCGGCCTCCGCGGTGTCCCCGACGTTGGGAAGAGCAGGGTGGGAAATCGGTTTCCGAATGGTGGTCCCCGGCGTAGGATCACGTCAAGGGAAAACTTGTCCGAAGGCTGATTATTTTTGGGAGCGGGATGGCGACGCGCACGACGCTGCTCGACGTGGCCAGGGCGGCGGGCGTGTCGAAGTCCACGGCGTCCCGCGTGCTCAGCGGCGTCGACCGCAACGTCGACGCCGAGCTGGCCGAGCGGGTGCTGCAGGCCGGGGAGCGGCTGGGCTACCGGGTCAATGCCGTGGCACGCGCGCTGCGACGCCAGACCACCGGCTCCTTCGGCGTGCTGGTGCCCTCGATCCGCAACCCCTACTTCGTGCACCTCGTCGACGCGTTCTCGCAGGTGGCGAGCCGGTCCGGGATGGGCGTGATCCTGGCCGACTCCCTCGACGACCCGGATGTCGAGGCCGAGCGGCTGGAGATGCTGCGTGACTCGTTCGTCGACGGCATCGTGGTCGTGCCGACGTCGATGACGCGCAGCGGCCCGGCGATCCGGCAGGCCGCCGAGCGCACGCGGGTGGTGCAGGTCGACCGCTGGGCCACCGGCGCGGGCTGCGGTTTCGTGGGCGTCGACAACGCTGCGGGGGTGGCGGCGCTCGTCGCGCACCTGCGCGCCGCCGGACGCACCCGGATCCGCTACGTCGGCGCCGAGCAGGAGGCCTCGGCCAGCGCGGAGCGGCTCGCGGCCTTCCGGGAGCTGGCCGGGCCGGGTGACGCCGAGATGCTGCTGCCGCACTTCTCCACCACGGCCGGGCGCGACGCCGCCCATGTGCTGCTGGCGGCACCGGAGCTGCCCGATGCCGTGCTGTGCGCGGCGGACGTGCTGGCCGTGGGGCTGCTGAGCACGCTGCAGCGCAGGGGCGTGCGGGTGCCGCGCGACGTCGCCGTCACCGCCTTCGACGGCACCGACCTGCTGGAGCTGGTGGACCCGCCGATCACCGCCCTGCACCACCGGCTCGACGCCATCGCCGCCCGGGCCGTCGACATGCTCACCGGCCCCGCGAGCACCGAGGAGACCCGGATCCGGGCCGAGCTCGTGGTGCGCGCCTCCACGTAACCGTCCGTGGTGACGCAGGGTGGTGCCGTGGGTCGGTGCTGGGCGTCAGAGCTGCGGGCTCAGGTGCCGTCGAGGGTGTCGGTGCGCCAGGCGGCCAGCATGCGCATCAGCGGATCGTCGTCGTCGCCGGGTTCGTCGCCGCGGCGCAGCGACTCGATCAGATCGTCGTCGGCAGCGATGCGCCGGTGTTCCACCGGATCGCGGGGCAGGGGGATGGCGGCCCGGAGCGCGTCGAGGCCGGGGATGCGGAGTTCATCCAAAGAGGCCATATCTGATCATCCCCAATGGATGATCCCAGTGCTGCCGTCAGAAGGGTGACAGGCGTGATCAGATCGACTACTCCGCGTCATATCACCTCAGGTGAGTGACCGGAACGCTGTCGCTATCGGGTCGAGGACGCTCGGCTCGGCGTCGAGCGGCAGGTTGATGACGACCAGGTCGACCCCGACCGCACCGAACGCGGCGGCCTGCCCGACCGCCACCTCGACGGCCTGCTCGAGCGGTTCGTCCGGGGAGATCCGGACGTTGACCGAGCAGGTGATCTCGCCCGGGTCGCGGCCCAGCTCGGCGCAGTGCCCGTCGAGCACCTCCTTGAGCGGGAGCCACTCCTGCGGGCTCGCGACGATCACGTTCCACTGCTGGGCCCACCGCGCGACCGCGCGCAGGGTGCGCTTCGGGCCCTTGCCACCGATCGTGATGGGCGGGTGCGGACGCTGCACGGCCTTGGGCTCGCAGTACGCGTCGACGAGCTGGACGTACCGTCCGTCGAACGTGGCCACCGGTTCGGTGAGCAGCGCGACCATGGCCTCGACGCCCTCGTCGAACCGGTCGAAGCGCTCCTTCAACGGCGGCAGCGCGATGCCGTACGCGTCGCACTCCATCTGGTTCCAGCCCGCTCCGACACCCAGCTCCAGGCGGCCACCGGAGATGACGTCGACCGTGGCGGCCATGTTGGCCAGCACCGCCGGGTGGCGGTAGATCATGCCGCTGACCTGGCAGCCCAGCCGGATCCGGCGGGTTGCCTGCGCCAGCGCGGCGAGCATCGTCCAGCCCTCGAGGTTGGGACCGGCCATGTCGCCGCTGAGCGGGTAGAAGTGATCCCAGTTCCAGGCCGACTCGAAGGTCTCGAACTCGTCGGCGGCGACCCAGACGTCGCGGATGCGCTCCCACGTCGTGTGCTCGGGCCGGGTCTTGATCGCGAAGCGCATCGGGCGTCCCCTCCGTGGTGGTCTGCCCGGAGCGTATGTCTCAGCCCGCGGCGAGGCCCGGCGGGTGCAGCCCGTCGAGGATCTGCGTGACGGTGCTGGTCGTGTCCGGCAGTACCCGGCCGACGGACGCCAGCAGGCTGCTGTGGCCGCCCAACGGGGCGAGGACCGCGGCGACGGGTTCGAGCGCCGCAGCACCGACGACGGCCGGTACGACCCACGCCACCAGCCACATCACCAGCACGGCGGACGCCGCCCCGGCCACCGCGCCGACCGCGCGGTCGAGCACGGCGAGCCGCCCGCTGATCAGCACCCGGCTCAGCAGCCGGCCCAGCCAGCCGCCGATCGCGGCACCCAGGAGCAGCCCGCCGATGATCCCGACCAGCCCGAGCGCGTACTGCGCCGTCGGGGACTGGCCGAGCGCCGCGAGCCGGGCGCCGAACGCCGCACACAGGCCGGCGCCGACCAGCAGCCCCAGCAGCGTTCCTGCGCGGGCGGAGCCGCCGAGGCTGCGGAACCCGGCCACCGCGGCGGCCAGGACGATCAGCACGATGATCACGTCGAGGACTGTCACGCCCCCGAGGATCCGCATCGATGCTGAGCCGGGCCTGAACGACGGCCGCCGGGCGGGGATCGCTCAGCTTCGGCTCAGGAACGTCGCGGATCGTCGGTGCCATGGCCGGTCACCCCAGCACGGACGCAGCACCGCGGATCCTGGTCGTGGAGGACTCCGACGCCATCCGCGAATCGGTGCTCGACGCGCTGGTCGACGCCGGTTACGTCGCGGGCGGGCGCGGTGACGGATCGGCGTTCGAGGACGTGCTCGCCGGGTTCCGTCCCGACCTGGTGCTGCTCGACGTCATGCTGCCCGGCGGGCGGGACGGGTTCGAGCTGATCCCGGTCGTGCGCGCGCACGGCGACGCCGGGATCGTGATGCTCACCGCCCGCGACGGCCTGCCCGACCGGCTGCGCGGGCTCGACGGCGGTGCCGACGACTACGTCATCAAGCCGTTCCTGCTCGCCGAGCTCGTGGCGCGGGTCGGGGCGGTCCTGCGTCGCCGTGGCCGGCTGCCCTCGGCCGTGCAGGTCGGTGACCTCGTCCTCGACGTGGACGCGGGCCGGGTCAGCAGGGCCGGGACGGTGCTGGACCTCTCGGCCACCGAGCTGCGGCTGCTCGCCTACCTCGTGGCCCAGCGCAACCGGATCGTCAGCAAGACCCAGATCCTCGACGCCGTGTGGGGCTACGACTCCTACGACCACAACCTCGTCGAGGTCTACATCTCCTCGCTGCGGCGCAAGCTCGAGGCGCACGGGCCGCGGATGCTGCACACGTCACGGGGGCTGGGCTACACCCTGCGGGTCTCCGCATGAGCACGGCGACCCCCTCGCTGCGGCGGCGGGTGACGGCCACCGTCCTGGTCCTGTTCGCGGTGCTGCTGGTGCTCGTGGTGGTGCTCGTCGACCTCGCGCTGGGTGGGCAGCTGCGCCGCGACCTCGACACCCGCCTCGCCGACCGCGTCGCGCAGGCCCAGCGGCTCATCGAGCAGGGCGCGACGCCGTCGGATCTCGTGGCCCAGTTGCAGGGACAGGACATCCGCGTCCGGGTCGTCACCACTGACGGGCAGGGCTACGGCGACCCCGGGCTGGGTCCGGCTGCGGGCGCTGCGATCCCGGGCGGCCCGCCGGACGTCGTCGCGCAGCTGGGGTCGAGCGGGTCCACCACGGCGGTGGCGAGCCCGGCGATGCGTCCGGCGGCCACGAGCACGACCGTCGAGCGGGCGCTGCCCGACGGCACGCAGCTGCTGCTCGTCGGTGACACGACCGCCATCACGCAGGTGCGCGAGCAGCTGCGGGCCGTGCTGGGTGTGTCGGCACTCGTCGCGCTGCTGCTGGCGGGCGTCGCACTGGCGGTGACGGTCGGAACGGCGCTGCGCCCGCTGGACCGGATGACCGCGCTGGCCCGCCGGATCACCGCGGGCGACCGCGGCTCGCGGCTGGTCCCCGACCGTCCGGGCACCGACCTCGGCCTGGCCGCCGCCGCGTTCGACGACATGCTCGACGCGCTCGAGCGCGCCGAGAGCCGGGCGCGCGGCGCGGCGGATCGCACCCACCGGTTCCTGTCCGACGCCGCCCACGAGCTGCGCACCCCACTCGCAGGCATCCAGGCGCTCGCCGAGACGATCACCCGCTCGGACCTCGCCGCGGACGTCGCATCCGGGGAGGCCGGGCAGCGCCGGCAACGGCGCGCACGCCTGCTGCTGCACGAGACCGGCCAGGCGACCCGGCTCGTCACCGACATGCTCGACCTGGCCCGCATCGACGACGGGGTCGCGCTGCAGCGCACCCGCACCGACCTCGCGGAACTCGTCGCGGCCGAGGCCGACCGCGTGCGGACGTTCGCGCCAGCCCTGCACGTCACGGTGACGGGGCCGCGCGTCCTGCCCGCCGTCGCGGATCCCGGGCGGGTGTCCCAGATCCTCGCGAACCTGCTCGACAACGCCCGCCGCCACACCCCACCCGCGGGGCACCTCGGCATCGACGTCGCGAGCATGCCCGGCCGCGCCGTCGTCACGATCACCAACGACGGCCCCCCGATCGCCGCCGCCGACCGCGAGCGGATCTTCGACCGGCTCGTCCGGCTGCAGGACGCCCGCAGCCGCGACACCGGGGGAGCGGGACTGGGACTCGCGATCGCCCGGGGCCTCGCGCGAGCGCACGGCGGCGACCTCACCTGCCTCCCCGTGCCGACCGGGGCCGCCTTCCGCCTGACGCTCCCGATCTGAGGGCGCCAACCGGTTGGCCTCGGCGCCGATGTCGGGGCGTTGGCGCGGTGGCTACGGGGTTGGCGCCGTGGGCGGGGGTGGCGTCCGGGGGCCGGCCGAGCGCTGTTCGTCCTGCAGGTGGGCGGCCAGCGCTGCCGCGACCGATCCGGCGGCGCGGTCCGGGGTGTCCCCCAGCCCGACGAGCAGGTGGGTGCCCAGCGGCAGCAGCAAGCCGACCCGGTCGATCGAGGACAGCGCCTCCCACGTCGCGTCGCGGTCCGGGTGCCCGATCACCTGATCCACCACCCACGGCAGGTAGGTGCCCAGCAGCGGCTGCTCGGCCACCGGCGTGCGGTCGCTCAACACGGTGAGGTCGGCCATCGCGGCACCCAGCCCGACCATGTCGGACGGGTCGCCCTCGCCGGTCGCGAGGCGGCGCTGCAGCTCGTTGGCGCTCATCAACGTGGTCCAGGCGAGCAGGCAGTCCAGCGACAGCGCGCCGCCGGGGGAGTGCCAGGGGGCCCGGTACAGGTCGGCCGACGTGACCGCGGGCGCCATGGCCCGCAGCCCCGCGACCCCGGTGGCGGCGGTCTGCCACTGCACGAACCCGAGGTAGGACGCGCCCCAGGAACCGACGTTGCCGTCGCACCAGTCCTGCTCGGTCAGCCACGCCACCGTGTCGGCGCCGTCGCCGGCGTCGTCGACGTGGGGCACGAACGTGCCCTCCGAGCAGAACGTGCCACGGGTGTCCTGCACCGCCACCGCATAGCCCGCCTCGACCAGCACGAAGATGTTGGGGGAGGTGTAGCCGTACGTGGTGACCTGCTGCTTGCTGTAGGGATTGCGGACCAGCAGCGTGGGCACCGGGCCGTCCGCGTCCGGACGCCAGATGTTGGTGGCGAGCTTCGTGCCGTCCCGCATGGGCACGGGCACGTCGACAGAAACGCTGTACCGCATCGTTCACCGCTTCCCGATTTCGACCGACTTGCTTCGACCGGCGCGCCGTGGTCGCAGCGTAGGAGCGGTCGAGCCGTGCGCGGTGCCGCCAAGCGGCGGGGAGCACCCGCCGGGTGGCGCCTGCTCAGCACACCTGCTCGGGGTCGCCTGCTCAGCGAACCGGCGCCGGCCCCGTCGACTCCCGGACCGTCAGGTTGGTGGGCAGCCGCTCGCGCTTGCGGGGTGCCGAACGTCCGGTGCCGCGGCCCAGCTGGTCGAGCAGCATGTCGGTGGCCACCCGCCCGGCGCGCTCGATGGGCGCGGTGAGCGTCGTGAGCGCCGGATGGCAGAAGTCGGCGCCGAAGATGTCGTCGCAGCCGACCACGCTCATGTCGGCCGGCACCCGGATCCCGCGCTCCTTGAGCCGCTGCAGGATGCCGATGGCCATGAGGTCGTTGAAGGCCAGCACGCCGGTGGCACCCACGTTGAACGCCGCGTCCGCGGCGGCGGCGCCGGCGTGGACGGTGGGGGTGAACGGTCCGACCCGCCGCGCGGTGACGCCGAGGCGCTGCGCGGCGGCGCGCACGGCCCGCCAGCGCTGGACGTTGGACCAGGACCCCGTCGGGCCGGCGGCGTAGGCCAGCGTCCGATGCCCGAGCGAGGCCAGGTGCTCCACCGCCTGCACCGTGCCCTCGGCGCTGTCGATCACGACCGTGGGCACCCCGGGGGTGTTGCGGTTGAGCGCCACCATCGGCACCTCCGCGGCCCGGGCGAGCTCGCTGTCGGAGAGCCGCGCGGCCGCGAGGATCAGCCCGTCCACCGACTTCTGCAGGCGCGCGATGTGGCGTGCCTCCACCTCGCTGGACTCCTCGGTGTCCACGAGCAGCAGCGAGTACCCCGCCGCGGCGCTCTGGCCCTGGGTGCCGCGGATGACGTCGAAGAAGAACGGGTTGGTGATGTCGGGGATCAGCAGCGCGAGGGTGTCGGTGCGGCCCGACAGCAGCGACCGGGCCCGCGGGTTGGGGTGGTAGCCGAGCTCGTCAGCGGCCGCGACGATCCGCAGCCGGGTGATCTCGTTGACGCGGCCGGGGCGGGTCAACGCGCGGGAGACGGTGGAGATCGCGACGCCGCAGTGGGCGGCGACGTCGCTGATCGTGGCTCCGCGCGACCGGCGAGCGACCGTCTCCTCCCGCTCGGTGCTGCCTTCGGCCGCCATGGGTTCCTCCGCTTCCGGTGGCCCCTCGCAACCCGGAGGACCGACGCCAGGATGGCATATCTGGCAACTTTGGCAAAGGGTTGTCGCCTGCTGGCAGCCGGTCTACCGTTCCAGCCCAAGTCGGGCCGCGTCCTGACTGGGCCACCCGTCCGCAGCGGTGCGGACGTCGAGGAGGAGATCGCCTGTGATGGTCAGGAACCGACGACGAGCCGCCATGACGGTGATCGCGGCAGTGGCCGCGCTGGCGCTGCAGGCCTGCGGGTCCGGCCCCGGTGCGAGCGGCGGCGGGGGCGGCGGCACGCTGAGCGTGCTGGTGGCCGCGAACGGGCAGTACCCCGACAAGCAGAAGGCCTGGTTCACCCAGATCTCCGACACGTTCCGCAAGAGCACCGGTGCCGAGGTGCACTTCGAGACCTTCGCGTCGGCGGCCGATGAGCAGAAGCGGATCCAGACCTCGGTCGTGTCCGGTGAGGGCCCCGACATCTACTCGCTGGGCACCACGTTCACCCCGGTCGCGTTCGCGACGGGCGCGTTCCTGCAGATGGGCGACGCGGACTGGAAGGCGGTCGGCGGGAAGGACCGGTTCATCCCGGCGACGCTGGCCATCTCCGGTCCCGATGACGCCCACCAGGTCGGCATCCCGTTCCTGAGCAGGCCGTTCGTGATGGCCTACAACACGAAGCTGTTCGCCGAGGCGGGCATCGCCGGCCCGCCCACCACGTGGGACGAGCTCGTGGCGGACGGCAAGAAGCTCACCAAGGGCGACCAGTTCGGCATGGCCGCGGCCTACGCCGACAACTTCGACCCGTGGAAGTTCGTCTGGATGTTCGCCAACCAGTACGGCAACCCGCTGGTGGACGGCAAGAAGGCGCGGCTGGACGACCCGACGCTGCAGAAGGCCTACGACGCCTACTTCGGGTTCCTGACCAAGGACCACATCGTCAACCCCGAGGCGGCCGGGTGGAACGCGGCGCAGTCGCTGGCCTCGTTCGCCACCGGCAAGTCGGCCATGATCCTCATGTCGGGGCCGGGTGCGATCCCGACACTGGACACGTCCGCGGTGAAGAGCGACTACGCCTTCGCGAAGATGCCCGAGGTGCCGCCGGGCGCCACGGCGCTGCCGGCCGGTGGCCGACCGGCCACCACGATCGTCTCCGGTGACAACATCGCGGTGGCGAGCTACACCAAGAACAAGGACCTCGCGCTGAAGTTCGTGGAGCTGATCACGAGCGAGGCCGAGCAGGTCAACTACACGAAGACGTTCGGCGACCTGCCCACCAACGTCGCGGCGGCCAAGCAGATCACCGACACGACCAAGCAGCTCGCACCCATCATCGAGGCCGGCAAGGCCGCCATCCCGACGCCGTTCACCGGTGCCTGGTCGGAGGTCCAGCTCGCGCTGACGAACATCGCCGTGCAGTCCCGGCCCGACCTCAGCGCGGGCGGGGTGTCGGAGGCGGCGCTGGCCGGGCGGCTGGCGGAGGCGCAGAAGGCGGCGCAGACGGCCGTCGACCGGGCCGGCGGGCAGTAGCGGTGGTGGAGCAGGCCGTGACCGACCGGCCGGGCACCCGTCGGCCGGGCCGCACGGACAACCGGGGACGGCCACTGTGGTTGCTGCTGCCCGGCGGCGTGCTCATCGCGCTGGTCATCATCATCCCGGCCGTGCTGGCGCTGTGGATGTCGTTGCTGGCGCTCGACCAGTACAGCCTGCGGCAGTGGCTCTCGGCTCCCTTCATCGGGATCGCGAACTACGTCGAGACGTTCGTCAGCAGCCGGCTGCTGCACGGCGTGTGGGTCAGCGTCGCGTTCGGCGTGCTCACCACCGCGCTCACGATCCCGATCGGGGTCGCGGCCGCGCTGGCCGTCCACACCCGCTTCCGCGGCCGCGGCCTGGTGCGCTCGGCCTTCCTCATCCCGTACGTGCTGCCCTCGTTCGTGACGGCCACGATCTGGCGCACGCTGCTGCAGCCCAGCGGCGCGGTCAACGGGCTGCTCGACCGGCTCGGCATCGACGGCGGGCAGTGGCTGGTCGGGGACCGCAGCTTCTGGACGCTGGTGCTGGTGGACACCTGGACGGCGTGGCCGTTCGTCTACCTGCTGGCGCTGGCGGGGCTGCAGGTGATCGACCGCGAGACCCACGAGGCTGCCGCGCTCGACGGTGCGAGCTGGCGCCAGAAGCTGCGGTTCATCGTCCTGCCCGCGCTGCGGGGACCGCTGTCGCTCGCGGTGATCATCGCGACGCTGAGCCACATCAACAACTTCACGCTGCCGTACGTCCTGTTCGGCAGCCCGGCGCCGCGACCGGTGGAGGTGCTGCCGATGCTGACGTACACCACGTCGTTCGAGACGTTCCGCTTCGGGCTGGGCTCGGCGATGGCGATCCTGTCGGTGGTCCTCATCGCGATACCGCTGTTCGTCTACCTGCGCGCGGTGCGGCTCGACACGGGCACCACGGCGGGTGAGCGATGACCGTCGTGAGCGCGCCGGAGCGGGTCCGCGCCGCCGCGGCCGCGCCGCCGCTCCCGGCCCGGCGCTCCCGCGGCGACGTCGCCGATGTGCTGCCGCGCTGGCTGCGCGTCGTGGTGCTGGTCGTGATCCTCGCGATGGTGCTCGTGCCGGTCGCCTACATCGTGGTCGCATCCTTCATGCCCGACCTCGATGTCGCCGCGGGGAAGCTGGTTCCCGACACCGTCACGGTCGAGAACTACATCCGCATGTGGAGCACGGTCGATCTCGCCAAGGGCCTGGGCAACAGCCTGCTGGTCTCCGGCGTCGTCGCGGTGGTCTCGGCGCTGCTGGCCGTGATCACGGCGTACTGCCTGGTGCGCTTCGCCTTCAAGGGCAGGCTGACGATCCTGCGCGGCCTCGTTGCCCTGCAGAGCGTGCCGGGCACCCTGCTGCTGCTGCCGCTGTTCGTGCTGTTCTCCTCGGCGCGCACCTACCTCAACATCACGGTGGTGGGCACGAGCACCGGGTTGATCATCACGTACCTGACGTTCGCGCTGCCGTTCTCCACGTGGGTGATGGTCACCTACCTGCGCGGGTTGCCGCGCGAGCTGGAGGAGGCGGCCATGCTCGACGGCTGCTCAGCCGTCGGCGTGCTGCGCCGGATCGTGATCCCGCTGAGCTGGCCCGGCATCATCGTGGCCGGGGTGTTCGCGTTCCTGCTCGGCTGGAACGACGTGCTGTTCGCCTCGGTGATGACCCGTCCCGACACGGCGACGGCGGCCGTGGTGCTGCAGGTGTTCGGGTCGGCGCAGGAGGGCGGCGCGCTGCCGCTCTACGGGCAGCTGATGGCATCGTCGCTGGTGTGCGCGCTGCCGGTGGTGCTGCTCTACCTCGTCTTCCAGCGCTATCTCATCGGTGGACTGACCGCAGGAGGAGTCAAGTAGTGAGCTGGCTACTGTCGGGATTCGCCGACGAGATCGACCCCGATCCGCTGGTGCAGCTGGCCGTGCTCGAGGCGCTGGGGATTGCGCACATCGAGGTCCGCAGCGCCTGGGACGTCAACGTCGTGGAGCTGGCCCCGGAGCAGGTGGCCACCCTGGCGGAGCTGTTCCGCGCGCGCGGCGTCGGCGTCTCGGCTGTCGCGTCCCCCATCGGCAAGGTCGCCTCGGACGTCGATCCCGACTCCGAGGTCGCCCGGCTGCGCCGGGTGATCGCGGCCGCGCACGCGTTCGAGGCCCGTTACGTACGGATCTTCTCCTTCTACCCGCCTGCCGGCAGCGGTGCCGACGCCGTGCGCGATGACGTGCTGCACCGGATGGCGGCGCTGGCGAAGGTGGCGGAGCAGGAGAACGTGATCCTGCTGCACGAGAACGAGAAGGACATCTACGGCGACACCCCGCAGCGCTGCGTCGACCTGTTCGAGTCCGTCGGCTCGCCCGCGCTGCGCGCGGCGTGGGACGCCGCCAACTTCGTGCAGGTCGGCGTCACCCGCCCGTTCGACGAGGGCTTCGCGATGCTGCGCCCGTACCTGGAGTACGTGCAGGTCAAGGACGCGGTGAGCGACGGCGGCCGCGTCGTCCCGGCCGGCGCGGGCGAGGGCCAGTGGGAGCAGACACTCACGGCACTGCGCGACGACGGCTACACCGGCTTCGCCTCGATGGAACCGCACCTGGCCCGGGCCCACGCGACGGGCGGGTTCTCCGGCCCCGGCGCGTTCGGGATCGCCACCCGCGCCTTCACCACACTGCTCGACCGACTGGGAGTGAACTATCGATGACCGGTGACAACCCGACCGGGGATCTGCGCTTCGCCGTGATCGGCTGCGGCGTGATCGGCAGCCAGCACGCCGATGTCATCAGCGCGGGCACCGGTATGACGCTCAGTGCCGTCGCCGACGTGGTGCTCGACAGGGCCGAGGCGCTCGCCGACGCCGTGGTGGCCAGGCACGGCGGCCCGCGGCCCGCGGTGCTGCGCTCCGTCGACGAGGCACTGGCGCGCTCCGATGTGGACGCGGTGGCGATCTGCGTACCCAGCGGGCTGCACGCCGACCTCGCGGTCGCGGCGCTCGAGGCGGGCCGGTACACGATCATCGAGAAGCCGGTGGATGTGACGGTGGCGGCGGCGCGGCGGGTGGCCGACGCGGCCGCGTCCGCCCCCAACGGCGCGCTGGCCGCGGTGATCAGCCAGCACCGCTACGACCTGGCCAGCCAGATCGTGCACCGCGCCATCGAGGACGGTCGGCTGGGCCGCATCACCTCCGCCGTCGCGTCCTTGTCGTGGTGGCGCGGCCAGGCGTACTACGACTCCGGCGACTGGCGGGGCACCTGGGCGCTCGACGGCGGTGGCGCGCTGATGAACCAGGGCGTGCACACCGTCGACCTGTTGCTGTGGTTCCTCGGCAGGCCCGTCGAGGTGTACGCCCACACGGCGCTGCTGGCCCACGAGCGCGTCGAGGTGGAGGACACCGCGGTCGCGACCGTCCGGTTCGCCAACGGTGCGCTGGCCACCGTCCACGCCACCACCGCCGCGTACCCGGGCGTGTCGGCGCGGGTGCAGGTGCACGGCAGCCGCGGCTCGGCGATCATCGACAACGACGAGCTGACCTACTTCCACGCCGCGGCCGAGGGCGACGTGCTGGCCGCGCACGGCGTCACCGGTTCGGGCAACCAGGTCGAGGCGGAGCTGGGCGGCGCCGCTGCGGGTGGTGGGGACCTGTTCTCGGGCCAGTCGCGCCAGTACGTCGACATCCTGAGGTCGTTCGCGGCCGGTACGTCACCGCTGGTGGACGTCGAGCAGGCGACGCTCGCGCTGGCCACCATCCGGGCGGTCTACCTGTCCGCGCAACGGGGCGTACCCGTGCTGATCGACGACGTGCTGGCCGACAAGATCGAAGCAGACACCGACGGAGTGACCGCATGAAGTTCTCGGTCTTCACCGCTTCCACACCCGACTGGACGCCGGAAGAGGCGGTGGCGCAGCTGGCCGAGCAGGGCTGGGACGGCGTCGAATGGCGCGTCCTGGACCAGCAGGACGCGCCCGAGCCCGGCTTCTGGGCCGGCAACCGGGCCACGGTGGCCCTGAGCACCCTCACCGAGTCGGTGCCGCGGATCCGCGAGCTGACCGCGGCCGCCGGGCTGGAGATCTCGGGCATCGGCGGGTACGCCACCTGCGACCAGCATGACGACGTCGAGACGCTGCTGGCTGCGACGGCCGCGCTCGGCGCCGAGCGGGTGCGGGTGCGGGTGCCCAACCTCGGCGGGGCGCCCTACCCGCAGTTGTTCGACCGGGCCCGGCGCGACTACGCGCACGTCGCCGCACGCGCCGCGCACCACGGCGTCAAGGCACTGGTGGAGCTGCACCACCAGTCGATCGTCTCGAGCCCGTCGGCGGCCCTGCGCCTGCTCGACGGGCTGGACCCGGCTGCCGTCGGCGTCATCCACGACCTCGGCAACCTCGTCATCGAGGGCGGTGAGGAGCACCGGGCCGGGCTGGAGATGCTGGGCGACTACCTGGCGCACGTCCACGTCAAGAACTGCGCGTGGCGACCGGGCGAGCCCGCGGCCGACGGCACCGTCACCTGGTCGCACCGGTGGGAGCCCTTCGCCTCCGGGCAGGCCGACGTGCACGGCTACCTGCGCCTGCTGCAGGAGCTGGGCTACGACGGCTGGGTGACCTCGGAGGACTTCTCGACCACGCTGCCGCTGGCGGAGCGCACGGCCGGCAACCTCGCGTACCTGCGAGCGGGCGTGGCCGCACCTGTGGCCGGATAGTCCGGATCCGAGCCGGTAGCAGCGACCGCAGCATCTAGCGTGTCGGCCATGGACCTTCCCGACGGACCCGTGGCCGACACGGTGCTGCAGACCCTCCGCCGGCACGAACACCCCGCGATGCAGCACCACAGCCTGCGCACCTACCTGCACGCTCGCATCATCGGCGAGCGGCGCGGACTCGCGCCCGGCGCCGACTACGACCCGGCCCTGCTGTTCTACGCCTGCGCACTGCACGACCTCGGCACCGCCGAGGCGTTCGACGGACCGTCGCGCTTCGAGGTGGAGGGCGCCGACGCCGCCGCGGCGCTGCTGAGCGCGGCGGGGATCGGCGCGGCCGGCATCGACCAGGTGTGGGAGGCGATCGCCCTGCACACCTCGCCGCAGATCGCCGAGCGCCGCGGCCCGATCACGATGCTGACGCGGCTGGGCGTCCTGCGCGACTTCGGCGACCCCGGTCTCGACGAGCACGACCAGCGGCGGGAGTTCGAGCGGCGCTACCCCAGGCTGGAGATCGAGCGCGAGCTCAAGGCCGCCGTCGTCGCCCAGGCGCTGAGGCAGCCGGGCAAGGCCCCGAAGTCGTCGTGGCCCAGCGTCCTGATCCGCTCGCACCTGGGCCAGGTGCCCGATCCCGACGAGTTCTAGTCGAGCCACTCCGTGATGAAGTGGTCGTTCTCGTGGATGTGCACGGCCTCGTAGGCGCCGGGGCCGAGCACGGCGAACCGGTGCGGCGTGTCGGCCGCCACCACCAGCACGTCGCCCGCGCCACCCTCGCGCTGCTGGTCACCGATGGTGAACAGCGCACGGCCGCGGACGATCACGAACGTCTCGGTGTAGGGGTGGCGGTGCAGCCGGGGGCCGGACCCGACGACGTCGGTGCTCTCGTGGATGATCGAGATGCTGGACCCGATGTCGCGGCCCTCGACGGTCGCGTTCGTACCCGGCTCGGTCATGGGTCGACGGTAACGGCTCTGCGCGTTCACGCCCGCTCGCTCGGAGGATCCTCGGAGAGTTCGGCATCGCGCTCGTCGAGCACCTTGTTGGGCACCTGCAGCAACCGCAGCACCGTCACCAGCCCGAGCCCTCCCACCATGTTGCCGGCCACGGCCAGCGCGAACGCGCCGAGCCAGTTGAGGTAGCCGAACGGCGCGCCCGCAAGGATGGCGGCGAAGCTGACGAGTGAGGCCACGATGGCGTGGTTGACCTGGCCGGCGCCGAGCAGGAACCCGATCACCACCGCGGGCACGAGCCGCACCCCGTCGGACTCGGTCGAGTGCTGCATGTGGGTCATCAGCGTGATCAGCATGCCGCCGACCACGGCCAGCGCGAACGCCTTCCACGTGAACCCGAGGTCGGCGTAGAACGTGCCCGCCTCGATCGCCATCTCGTGCAGCCCGGGGAAGCCGATCATCAGGATCGCGACGATGATCCACCCGCCCGCGAGGTTGGTGACGAGCGTCGAGATCCACAGCCGCGCGAGCCCCAGCACGGTGCCGCGCCGGGCGACCACCGCGGCGACCGGCACGAGGAAGTCCTCGGTGAACAGCTCGCTGCGAGCCAGCGTCACGGCGATCAGCCCGATGGCGAACGCGATCCCGCCGAGCAGCTTGCTGCCGGTGGCCTGCTCCACCAGCAGCAGCGCGAGCACCCCGGCCCCGACGTCGAGGCCGCCGAGTAACCCGGTGGACAGCAGCCCCGGCCAGGAGCGGCCCAGCCGCTGCTCACCCTCCTCGACGAGCCGGTCGAAGGTGCGCTCCTCGTCCTCCTGCGGGACGTCCGGATCAGCGGTGTCACGATCGGCCATGGCACACAGTGCGGGACGGGCCCGATCGTCGCAAATCGGACGACCCAGCGCTGACCGGCCGACCCCTTGCCCGTTCACAGGGGCGGGGCTCGGTGTCGGTGTCGGTCAATGGCTGGGCCGGTGGTGGCCGCTGTGGTGGGGCGGCGGGTTGCGGATCGGGAAGGTCGGGGTCAGCGTCAGTAGGGCGGCGATCTCCGAGGACGCCCACGCATACGACGTGGCGGCCCGATCTCGGCTCCGTCGAGCTCGTCGAGCGGTGTGGATCGGGCGAGGTGCACCATCCCGACCAACAGCTCAGCGTCGTCATGGGCGCGCTGCCGAGCCCGCGCCGCGACGACATCACCGATGTGCGCGTTGGGGATGGTCTCCCATGCCATACCCATCCGTCGCAACTCGCGGGCCCATCCGTCGCAACTCGCGGGCCCATTCACCGCGACTCGCGCGCTGACCTGCAGCGACCTGCCCCCACCCGCGCCCTGCCTACACGAACGCGCTGTGCCCCGTGATCGCCCGTCCCACGATGAGGGTGTTCATCTCGCGCGTCCCCTCGTAGGAGTAGATGGCCTCGGCGTCGGCGACGAACCGGCCGACGTGGTGTTCGAGGAGGATGCCGTTGCCACCCATCAGCTCCCGGGCGTAGCCGACGGTCTCGCGCATGCGCACCGTGCAGAACGCCTTGGCCAGCGCGGAGTGCTCGTCGGCGGACGTGCCGCTCTCCTGCATCCGGGCCAGCTGGGAGCACAGCGCCGCGGACGCGGTGATGTTGCCGATCATGCGGACGAGCAGGTCCTGCACGAGCTGGAAGCCGGCGATCGGACGTCCGAACTGCTCGCGTTCCTTGGCGTAGGCCAGCGCGTGCTCGAACGCGCCGCGGGCGCACCCGACCGCCATCCACGCCACCCCGGCGCGGGTCAGGCGCAGGACGGCGGCGGTGTCCTTGAACGAGTTGGCGCGTGTGAGGCGATTGGCCTCGGGGACCGCGACGTCGGTGAGGGTGATCTCGGCGTTCTGCACCACCCGCAGCGCGATCTTGTCCTCCAGCTTGCGGGTGCTGAAGCCGGGCATGTCCTTCTCGACGACGAAGCCCTTGACCTGACCGTCGGCCTCGTCACGGGCCCAGATGATGACGAGGTCGGCGAAGGTGGCGTTGCCGATCCAGGTCTTGCGCCCGTTGAGGATCCACGTGTCGCCGTCGCGTCGCGCCGACGTGGTGAGCCCGCCCGCCACGCCGGAGCCGACCTCGGGCTCGGTCAGCCCGAACGCGCCGATCAGATCGAGGTTCGCCATCGCCGGGAGCCAGCGTTCCTGCTGCTCGGCTGAGCCGCACAGGTGGATGGAGCCCATGGCGAGTCCGGAGTGGACGCCGTGGAAGGTCGCGATCGACGGGTCGACGGCGGCGATCTCGGCGAACACCAGCCCGTCGAGCAGCGGCCGGCCGGTGGCGCGGCCGGTGCCGGGGTAGGGCAGGCCGGCGATGCCCAGCCCGCGCAGGATCGGGATGATCTCGTGCGGGAACTCGGCGCGTGTCCAGTAGTGGTTGATCACCGGCGTCACCTCCCTGCGGAGCGTGGCGCGCACCTCGTGCAGGACGGCGCGCTCGCGGGCGTCGAGGAGCTCCTCGATGTCGTAGAAGTCACCGGGGTCGGTCATGGCTGGGGCTCCTTCGTGAGGAACTGCTGGATGGCGGGGACGAGCAGCTGCGGGTCGGCGGCGAGCTCGAGGTGGCCACCGGGATAGCGGTGCAGCGTGGCATGCGGGATCAGCGCGGCGAGGATCCGCCCGTTGACGGGCGGGATGATCGGGTCGTCGTCACCGGCGAGCACGAGCACCTCCTGGTGCAGGAACGGCAGGAACGCCACGCTCGTCCAGCCGGCTCCCGCGAGGAGCTGGTAGAGGTAGCCCAGCGGGGGGCCGACGCGAGTGTGGGCGTGCAGCACGCGGCGCACCAGGTCGGCGTCGGTGCGGGCGCTGCCGCCGTAGAGCTCGGCCGCGACGCTGCGCAGGTAGCCGGCATCGAGGTAGCGCCGCGGCGTGATCATCCGGGCGAGCACCCGGGGCCCGGCCGGCACCATGATCGAGCCGGTGCCCGTGGCCACCAGCACCAGCCGACGGCACCGGGAGCGCTGCGTGAACGCGAACTGCTGGGCGAGCCCGCCGCCCCACGAGATGCCCAGCACGTCGACCCGGTCGTACCCGAGCTCGTCGAGCAGCGCCGCGATGCGGCGCGCCAGCCCGGGGAACCGGTAGGGCAGCGCCGGCAGCGGGGAGCCGCCGACGCCGGGTGCGTCGAAGCGGATCACGCCGAGCGCGGGGTCGAGCGCGTCGACGAGCGGGTCGAAGGCCTCGAAGCTGGCGCCGATCCCGTTGAGGAGCAGCAGCGGGGTGCGGTCCGGGTCGCCGGGGCGCACCTCCACCCGCAGCTGCTGGCCACCGACGTCGATGGTGCGCACGGTCAGTGGTCCATGACGTACGTGCCGGGCGCGGCGGCGAGCGGGGCCGGATCGTCGGCGGGGGCCGGCACCTCCGGGCCGCTGCGCGCGGCGAGCCAGCCCAGGTAGTCCGGCCACCAGGAGCCGGGCGTGGCGGGGGTGTCGCGGTGCCAGCCCGACGCCGAGCCGGGCAGCTGATCGCCGACCTGGTGGCTCGCCTTCCTGCTGGTCGGCGGGTTCACGATGGACGCGATGTGGCCGCTGGTGGAGAGCACGAAGCGGGTGGTGCCGCCGAACAGCCGCGCGCTGCGGTAGCAGTTCTGCCACGGCGAGATGTGGTCGGCGACGCCGGCGACGACGTAGCCGTCCGTCGTGATCGCCGAGAGGTCGACGGGGCTGCCGAGCATGGTCGCGGCACCGGGGCGCACGAGCGAGTTGCGCAGACCGAGCTCGACGAGGTCGCGGTGCAGCCCGGCCGTCATGCGGGTCGTGTCGGCGTTCCAGAACAGGATGTCGAACGGCGCCGGGTCGCGGCCCTGCAGGTAGTTGTTGACCCAGTAGTTCCAGATCAGGTCGCCGGGTCGCAGCCAGGCGAAGACCTCGGCGAGAGCCCGGCCGTCGAGGTACCCGCGCGCCTTGGACACCGCGGTGGCGGCCGCCGCGGACTTCTCGTCGAGCAGGGCACCGGCGGTGCCGGCGCGTTCCTGGTCGAGCACGCAGACCGACAGCCCGAACCCGGCGACACGCTCGTCGAGCTCGCCGCGCTCGGCGAGTGCGGCCAGCGCCATCGACAGCAGGGTGCCGCCCGAGCAGAACCCGAGCGCGACGGCGGCGTCGGCGCCGGTGAGGCGCCGCGCGGCGTCCAGCGCGTCGAGGATCTCGCGGCCGTAGGTGTCGATGTCCCAGTCGCGGTGGCGCGCGTCCGGGTTGCGCCAGGAGATCATGAAGACCTGCTGGCCGCCCTGCACGAGGTACTCGACGAGGCTGCGGCCCGGCGCGAGGTCCGCCACGTAGAACTTGTTGATCACCGGCGGGACGATCAGCAGCGGCCGCGCCCGCACCGTCGGGGTCTGCGGGGTGTACCGGATCAGCTCGAGCACCTCGGTGCGCGCCACCACGGCGCCCGGTGTGACGGCCAGGTCGACGCCGACCTCGAACGCGTCGGGCTTGACCATGGTCGGCACCCGTGGTGCGGCGGCGAGGTCGGTGAGGAGGTTGCGCACGCCCGCGACGACGTTGCCGCCACCGGTGTCCAGCAGCGCCTTCCAGGCCTCCGGGCTCAGCAGCGGGTTGTTGCTCGGCGACAGCGCCGCGATCGCGTTGTCGGCGGTGAACGTGAGGCGCTCGCGGTCGCGCCAGCCCAGCTCCGCGTCGGCCAGCAGCGCCTCTGCGGTGCCGACGCCTGCCAGGTAGGCCTGCACGATCCGGCGCAGCCCGGGGTTGGACGTCCACGCCGGGTCGGTGAACCTCCGGTCGCGCGTGGCGGGCGCGAGCAGCGACTGCCCGAGGAGCACCCGGCCCAGCTCGGCGGCCAGCTCGCGGCCGCGGCGGCCCACCGTCCGGGGTCGTCCGGCCAGGTCGGCGACCAGCCGGACGCCCGCGGTGCCGGGGAGCAGGCGGCGCATCGGGCCCAGCGCGCCGTCGGTGAGGAGCATGTCGAGCGCCCCGGAGGAGCCGTCGGCCTGTTCGGCGGAGAGCATCATGACGTCACCGCCGCAGGCACGGTGATCTCGCGGCGCAGGATCTTGCCGGTCGGGCCCTTGGGCAGCGTGTCGAGCACCCAGATGCGGCGCGGGTACTTGTAGGCGGCGACCCGGGCCCGGACGAACTCGCGGATCTCGGCGACGTCCGCATCCGCGCGCAGTGCGACGGCCGCGCCGATCTCCTCACCCAGCTCGGCGTGCGGGATGCCGACGACGGCGGCCTCGGCGACGGCGGGGTGCTCGTAGAGCACCTCCTCGATCTCGCGTGGGTAGACGTTGAACCCGCCGCGGATGATCAGGTCCTTCTTGCGGTCGACGATGAAGTAGCAGCCGTCCTCGTCGCGGCGGGCGAGGTCGCCGGAGCGGAACCAGCCGTCGGGGATCGCCTCGGCCGTGGCCTCGGGTCGGTTGCGGTAGCCGCGCATCACGTTGTGGCCGCGGATCGCGATCTCGCCGACCTCGCCGGGTGCGACGTCGGCGCCGGTGTTGTCGACCAGCCGCAGCTCGACGCCGCTGATCGCGGTGCCGATCGAGCCGGCCTTGCGCGGGCTGTGCGGGTGGTTGAACGCGGCGACGGGCGAGGTCTCCGAGAGCCCGTAGCCCTCGAGGATCGCGACGTCGAACGCCGCCTCGAAGCCGCGCAGCACCTCGACGGGCAGGGCCGCCCCGCCGGAGACCGCGACGCGCAGCGCCGAGGTGTCGCCCGCGTGGTCGGGGTGCTGCCGCAGGCCGGAGACCAGCCCGGAGAACATGGTCGGCACCCCCTCGAAGACCGTGACGCCGTCGCGGGCCATGACCGTGAGCGCGGTGGCCGGGTCGAAGCGCGGGACGAGCGTGAGGCAGGCGCCGCTGCACAGCGCCGCGTTGAGCCCGCAGGACTGGCCGAACGCGTGGAACAGCGGCAGGCAGCCCATCACCACGTCCTCGGGCGTGAGCTCGAACAGCGTGGTCGCGGTGACGGTGGCGTTGTGGCGGAGGTTGGCGTGCGTCAGCTCCGCGCCCTTGGGCCTGCCGGTGGTGCCCGAGGTGTAGAGCAGCACGGCCAGGTCGTCCTCGGCGCGCGAGACGACGGCAGGGGCGGGGGCGTGCGCGGCGAGCAGGGCGTCGAACCCGGCGTCGACGGTGATCAGCGCGGCGCCGGCCGCGGCGGCACCGTCGGCGGCGTGCGGGTCGGACATCGGTGCGGCGAACAGCAGCCGGGCCCCGGCGTCGTCGAGGTAGTACCGCACCTCGCGCGACTTGAGCAGCGGGTTCATCGGCACGACGACCGCGCCGGCGCGCACGATGCCGTAGTAGAGGACGGCGAACTCGATGACGTTGGGCAGCATCAGCCCGACCGTGTCGCCGGGCTCGACGCCGCGGTCGGTGAGCAGCGCGGCGGCGCGCGCGGAGGCGGTGTCGAGCTCGGCGTAGGTCAGCACGCGGTCGTCGTGGCGCAGTGCCGGGCGGTCGGGATGCTGGGCCGCGGACTCCGTGAGCAGCAGTGCGAGGGTGGTCATCGTCGACTCCTGGCGGTTCTGGGGGGGTGTAGCAGGAAGTCTGTTGCGGCGCGGGCGTGGCGGACACGGAGCCGGGAACAACGCCGCGGCGGTGTCCTTTGTCCCCGGGAACAATGTGCCTACGCTGCGGGGATGGCCCGGGTGGCGCCCTCGCAGGCGGTCGTGGAGATCGTCCGCGTGACGCGGGAGCGGATGCCGCAGATCCTGGAGGAGATGCAGAAGCGCATCCGCGCGGAGATCCCGTTCTACGCCGCGGAGGACGTGGTGGCGGCGGGGGAGCTGCGCGACTCGCTGCAGGCCAACGTCGACTACATCCTCGACGGGCTCGCGGGCACGGGCGCCGCGGACCTGCGCGCACCGGAGGTCACCGGCCGCGCCCGGGCGGCGAAGGGTGCCCCGCTGGTGGAGATGCTGGCCGCCTACCGGCTGGGGTTCGCCCAGGTGTGGACGGAGCTGGTGGCGGCGGCCCGTTCGGTGCGCGGCATCCCCGACGCCGTGCTCGTCGACCTGGCCGGCGCGATGTTCGCGCTGCAGAACGAGTACTCCGACGCGTCGGTCACCGGGTACCGCGACGAGCACCAGCAGATCGTGCGCGCCACGGAGCGGGAACGCAGCGCGCTGGTGGAAGCCGTCCTCGCGGGCACAGCGGCGCAGGGACCGCTGTGGGAGGTCGCGCAGGCGCTGCGGCTGCCGCTGGAAGGTGCGTTCGTCGTCGTCGCGGCGGAGACGATCGAGGTGGGGCACGACCCGCTGCCCCGCATCGAGTCGGCGCTGTCCCCGCTCGACGTCCGCTCGGTGTGGCGCCTGCAGCCCGATCTCGCGGTCGGGGTGCTCTCGCTGCGCAAGCGGTCCCGGGCCGGCGACGCGCTCGGCGTGCTGGGCCGCCAGGCGACCGGCCGGGTCGGGGTGAGCCCGGTCTTCGAGGAGCTGGCACGAGCCTCGCGGGCGTTGCGGCTGGCCCGCCTGGCCGTCGCGCACCAGCCGGCCGGGCCGGGCGTCGAGCAGTTCCGCGACAGCCCGCTCACGCTGCTCGTCGCGTCCGCCCCCGCTGCCGCGCTCGAGGCCGCCCACACGGTGCTCGGCACCGTGCTGGCGCTGCCGGACGACGACCGCGACCTGCTGCTCACCACGTTCACCGCATGGCTCGATGCCGGTGGCTCCGCTGCCGGGACGGCCGCGGTGCTGTTCTGCCACCCGAACACCGTCCGCTACCGGCTGCGCCGCATCGAGGACGCCACCGGCCGGACGCTGGCCCATCCGGCCGACGTGGCCGAGCTGGTGACGGCCGTTCGCGCATGGTCGGAGCTGCCGCACGGGGGAGCAGCCGCACCCTGATGCCTGCCGGCTGTCTGACCAGCGGTTCCCGGCAGGGCCATTGGATGAGCGGTCGGCCACCATCGGCGAACGGAAATAGGCCATCTGGGTGAATCAGAAGTGGCACGCCCGTCACTCTTGGTGGAGATGGTCGGCATCCGGTAGACAGTCGCTACTCCGTTCATCCCAAGGGGGGACTTTCGCGTGGCTCAGATGGTGTCCAATGGTCGTCCACGTTCGGTTCCGGCCGGTGTGGTCACCGTCGCCGACCTGCTGAACCGCAACGCGCCGGCCCCGGCGCGGCCGCGTCCACCGGCGCCCCCGCGCAACCCGCCGGCCCCGCCGCGCAACTCGGCCGTGTCCGTCGACAGCCTGCTGCGCCGCGAGGGCCTGGACACCCAGCCGGTGCCCGCCGCCGCACCGCCCGCTCGCTCGCGGGCGAAGGAGAGCGGGCCGGTGAAGGAGAAGTCGCCGCGGGCGCGGGGATCGGTCGTCGAAGCCGGTGGCCGCCATGTCGTGCGCGCCAGCGCCGTCGCGGTGGGCACGCTGCTGGCGGCCGGCTCGGTGTTCGGCACCGCCGTCGTCACCGACACCGCGCACAGCACCAACGACGCAGCAGCCAACGGCACGCAGCCGGGCAGCTACCCCGGCGCAGGCCGCCTCGACGCACCCGCTGCGGCCGTCGCGGCCCCGCAGGCGCCGGTGGTCGACCAGGCGACTCCGGGCCCGCTCGACGCCGGCATCGCGCCGCCGAAGTCGTGGACGCCGGTTGCCTTCCCGAACGCCGCGGGCGGCGCGTCCAGGGCCGCCACCCCGGCCGCGCCGGCGGCGCCCAACACCCCCGCCGCGGACGCGCAGATCCCGGCTCCGCCCACCGACCAGGCGAGCGACGGTGGCCGCGATCAGCAGGGCGGCGCCGGCAACGCCGACAGCCGGTACGCGCGCGACAGCAACCAGGGCGGCAGCAACCAGGCCGGCGGCGACCAGGTTGCTCGCGACCAGAACTCCGGCGATCAGGGCGGCTCGCAGGACCAGGGCTCCCAGGGACCCGACGCGGGCACGGGCAGCGGCGGCGGCCTCGTCGGCGGACTCGTGAAGGTCGTCGGGGGCCTGCTCGGCGGCTGATCCCCGCACTTCCTTCTCGACGAAGCCCCATTCCGCGCTGCGGGGTGGGGCTTCGTCGTTCCTCTGTCCAGCCGTTCCGGTGCCCAGCCCTCCGGTGGCTCAGCGACCCCGCAGCGTGCGCAGGATGCGGGCCAGGTCGGCGCGGTCCTGCTCGCCAAGGCTGCTGAAGAACGAGTCGGCCTCCGCGAAGCGGGCGGCGCGGATGGCGGTGCCGGTCTGCGTGCCCTTGTCGGTGAGCGCGACGAGGGTGGCGCGCCGGTCTCCGGGGTCGGGGAGCCGTTCGACGAGCCCGCGGGCCTGCAGCCCGTCCACCACCTCGGTGGCCGAGCGCGCGACGATCCGCAGGTGCTCGGCGAGCTCGCTCAGGCGCATGGTGCCGTGGCGCATGAGCACGACGACGGCGCGCGACTGCGACGGGGTGATGTCCAGCGGCGCCAGCGTCTCGCGGTTGCGCCCCCGCAGTTGGCGGGCGACCGCCCAGAAGGCCTCGGGGAGGGTCTCGTCCTGGTCGTCGGGCGGGTTCACGGGAATACCCTACCAACGGGTGGTGTTGTTCCCTCATGTTGAGGTAACCTCAGCAAAACGAACCGAAGGAGCATCACCTTGGAACCCGATACCCAGACCCGTCCAGGCCGACCGGGTGGCCGACGCGCGGCCACGGCGGCAGAGAAGAAGCAGGCCAAAGAGGTCTCGCTGCGCCGCATCGGCCGGCTGTTCACGCCCTACCGCTGGCCCGTCGCGATCGTCACCGCCATCATCGTGGCCTCGTCGATCGTCTCGATGGCCTCCCCGTTCCTGCTGCGCTCGGTGATCGACACCGCGCTGCCGGACCGCAACGTTGCACTGCTCGTGCTGCTGGTGATCGGGATGGTCGCCGTCGCGGCGATCACCTCGGCGCTCGGCGTGGTCCAGACCTGGATCAGCACGAAGGTCGGCCAGCAGGTCATGCACCGGCTGCGCACCGACGTCTTCGCCCACCTGCAGCGGCAGTCGATCGCCTTCTTCACGCGCACCCGCACCGGTGAGGTGCAGTCGCGTATCACCAACGACATCGGCGGCATGCAGTCCGTGGTCACGTCAACGGCCACGTCGATCGCCTCCAACCTGACCACCGCCGTGGCCACCGCGGTCGCCATGGCCGCGCTGTCCTGGCAGCTCTCGCTCATCTCGCTGGTGGTCATGCCGCCCGCGATCTACCTGACCCGCCGCGTCGCTCGCATGCGCCGCGCCATCACCACCGCGCAGCAGCGCGAGCTGGCCGACCTCAACGTCACCGTCGAGGAGGGGCTGTCGATCAGCGGCATCCAGCTGTCCAAGACGATGGGCGCCGGCCCGGCCGTGATCGAGCGCTTCACCGGCTCGTCCACCCGGCTGATCGACCTGGAGCTGCGCTCCCAGCTGGCGGGTCGCTGGCGGATGGCCTCGATGAGCGTCATCTTCGCCGCGATCCCCGCCATCATCTACCTCAGCGCCGGGCTGCCGATCACGGCGGGCACCATGACGATCGGCACCCTGATCGCCTTCACCACCCTGCAGGCCGGGCTGTTCCGGCCGCTCATGGGCCTGCTCAACGTGGGCGTATCACTGGTCAGCTCGCTCGCGCTGTTCGCACGCATCTTCGAGTACCTGGACCTGCCGGTCGAGGTCGACGACCCCGCCGAGCCGGTCACGATCGACGCGGCCGCCGTCGCCGGGCACGTGCGCTTCGAGGACGTCACGTTCGCCTACCCGGGCAGCGATGCTGCCGCGGTGGCCGGTGTCGGCATCGACGTCCCGGCCGGCACCACGCTCGCGCTGGTCGGCGAGACCGGCTCCGGCAAGAGCACGCTCGCCTCGCTCGTCGCGCGGCTCTACGACCCGACCGCCGGACGCGTCACGATCGACGGTGTCGACCTGCGCGACATGCGCCTGGCCGACCTGGCGGCGATCGTGGGTGTGGTCAGCCAGGAGACCTACCTGCTGCACACCACCGTCCGGGAGAACCTGCGCTACGCCAAGCCCGATGCCACCGACGCCGAGATCGAGGACGCGGCCCGTGCCGCGCAGGTGCACGAGCTCATCGCGAGCCTGCCCGACGGCTACGACACCGTGGTCGGCTCGCGCGGGCACCGCTTCTCCGGTGGGGAGAAGCAGCGCATCGCCATCGCCCGCACCCTGCTGCGCAACCCGCGCGTGCTGGTGCTCGACGAGGCCACGAGCGCCCTGGACACCGAGACGGAGCGGGCCGTGCAGTCCGCCTTCGACCACCTCGCCCAGGGTCGCACCACCATCACCATCGCCCACCGGCTCTCCACGGTGCGCGACGCCGACCAGATCGTGGTGATCGACCACGGCCGGGTCATCGAGGAGGGCACGCACGCCAGCCTGGTCGCGAGCCACGGCCGGTACGCGAGCCTGGCCGCCTAGGAGCGAGGGCGCTGCCCGACGGCGAGCGCGAACCCGGTGGGCCTGCGAAGGTGGTGCCCATGACGAGCGAGCAGAAGGCCGGGACGGACACGGAGCGCTTCGAGGTGCAGCGCCAGGTCGCGGCCTCACCGGCCACGGTGTTCGCCCTGCTGAGCGACCCGCAGGGGCACGTGCTGATCGACAGTTCCGGGATGTTGCAGTCGGCCGAGGGCGAACCGGTGCGCCAGGTGGGTGACGAGTTCGTGGTGCACATGGACCGCGAGGCCCTCAACGACCTCCCGATGGGCCGCTACGACGTCACGGTGATCATCACCGCTTTCGAGCAGGACGCCGCGATCGAATGGACGATCTCCGGCAAGATCCAGCCCCCGATCAGGCACCGCTACGGCTACCGGCTCGAGCCCAGCGCCGACGGCACCCTGGTGACGTCCTACTACGACTGGAGCGACATCGAGCAGCGGTACCGCGACGCCGCGATCTTCCCTATCATCCCGGAGGCGGCACTACGCGCGACGCTGGGCATTCTGGCGCGCAACGTGGAGTAGGGACCGGATGACCGAGCCGTAGGCTCCGCGCGTGGAGCTTCTCGAACGCGAGCCGCTGCTCGCGGCGCTGGGGGAGTACCGAACCCGTGCGGGCTCCGGTGCCGGCGGCACCCTGGTCTTCGTCGAGGGCGAGGCGGGGATCGGCAAGACGGCGCTGACACGCGGGTTCCTGGCTGCCCTCCCGGCCGGAACCGCCGTGTACCAGGGGTTCTGCGACGCGTTGGGCACGCCCCGCGCGCTGGGGCCACTGCACGACATCGCGCGGTCGGCGCCCGACCGGCTCGCGCCGCTGTTGAGCGCGGGCGCGGAGCGGCATGCCGCTTTCACGGCGTTCCTCGACGTGATCGGTGCCGGGCCGTCGGTCACGGTGATCGAGGACGTGCACTGGGCGGACGCGGCCACATTGGACCTGCTGCTGTTCGTCGGGCGCCGGGTCGCCGACCTGCCGGCCGTCGTGGTGGTCACCTATCGCGCCGACGACGTGGGGCGTGACCATCCGCTGCGCCGCGTGCTCGGGGACCTCGCGACGGTGCCGTCGGTGAGGCGGCTGACCGTGCCGCCGCTGACGGTAGCCGCGGTGGTCGCGCTGGCCGCTCCCACGGGCCAGGACGGGGTGGCGCTGCACGGCGCGAGCGGCGGGAACCCGTTCTTCGTCACCGAGGTGCTCGGGGCGCAGGTGCAGCACGTCCCCACCACGGTGCGCGACGCCGTGCTCGCCCGCACGTCCCGGCTGGGACCCGAGGCACGGACCGTCCTCGACGCGGTGTCGCTGGTGACCGGCCGTGCCGAGACCGCTCTCCTGGAGTACGTGCTGCAGGATCCTGGGCTGCGCGAGTCGATGGAGCCCCCGGCCGTGGCGGTGGCCATCGACGACGCCGTGGCGGCCGGGATGCTGGTGCTCGAGCAGCGCACGGTGCGGTTCCGCCACGAGCTGGCCAGGCGCGCGGTCGAGGTGGAGGTGCCGGCGGCCCGGGCGGCCGTGCTGCACGCCCGCGTACTGGCCTTCCTCGTCGGCACGCGGTCGGCGGACCCGGCCCGGCTGGCCTTCCACGCCGACGCGGCGGGCGATCCGATGGCGGTGCTGCACCACGCCCCGCTCGCCGGTGACCTCGCCACCGGCGTGGGTGCGCACCGGGAGGCGGCGGAGCACTTCGCGCGTGCGCTGCGCCATGCCGCGGGCTCGCCCGCGGCGCTGCGGGCGGACCTGTGGCAGCGGCGCAGCATGGCGTGCGAGCGCTGCGGCGATCTCGCCGGCGCCCTCGACGCGTCGGGCCGCGCGATCACCGAGTGGTTGGCTGCCGGTGCTCCGGGCAAGGCCGCGGCCGTGCGCGCGAGCAGGTCGCACGTGCTGTGGATGGCGGGCCGCAACGCCGAGGCGAACGAGGCGGCCGCTGCCGCCGTGGCGATGCTGACGTCGATGCCCAGCGGTCCGGGCCTCGCTGCCGGGTATGCGGCTCCGGCCCGGTTGCGGATGCTGGCCCGCGACTTCCCGGAGGCCATCACGCTGGGCACCACCGCGATCGAGTACGCCGCCCGCTACGGGGACATCAGCACGCTCGGGCGGGCGCTCAACACGGTGGGCAGCGCCCACTGGTTCACCGATCCCGATCGTGCTCTGGAGCTGCTCACCGACAGCCTGGAGGCCGCGCGGCACACCCACGACGACTCGAGCATCGGTCAGGCGATGAACAACATCGGGTCCGGAGCGGGTGAGGTCCGCCGCTACGCGCTCGCCGATGAGTGGATCGCCGAGACGATCCGGTTCTGCACGGACCGGGACCTGGACCCGTCGCTGGGCTACGCCACGGCGTGGCACGCGCGATCGATGTTCGAGCAGGGTCGGTGGGCGGAGGCGACCCTCGCGGCCACCGAGGTCGTCCGGGTCCACGTGCAACACGTGCCGTCCCGGATCGTCGCGCTCACCGTGCTGGGCAGGCTCCGCGTACGCCGCGGCGACCCGGATGCGGTCCAGCCGCTGGAGCAGGCGCAGGCGCTGGCCGAGCAGACCGGTGACCTGCAGCGGCTCTGGCCGGTGGCGGCCGCCCGTGCGGAGGCGGCGTGGCTCGCCGGTGCGCCCGAACGGATCGAGGAGCTCGTGGCGCCCACCTACCGGCTCGCGGTGTCGCGCCAGCACGACTGGGCCATCGGGGAGCTGGGCTACTGGCGGTCGCTCGGGGGGGTCGCACCCGATCCGGACGCGGGGGCGGCTCGCCCGTTCGCGCTTCAGATCGCGGGAGCGGGAGCGGCCGCCGCGCAGCTGTGGCAGGAGCTCGGGTGCCCCTACGAGGCCGCGATCGCGCTGTCGGAGAGCAGCGAGCCCGACGACCGGCTGGCCGCGCTGAGCAGCCTGCGGGACATGGGTGCGTGGCCCGCTGCCGACCAGCTCGCCCGCCGGTTGCGCGGCGACGGGGTGCTCAGCCTGCCGCGGCGGCCGCGCCGCGCCACCCGGGCCAACCCGGCGCAGCTCACCGACCGCCAGCTCGACGTCCTCATGCTGCTGGCCGGTGGCCTGCGCAACGCCGACATCGCCACCGAGCTGCACATCTCCGCGAAGACCGTGGACCACCACGTCTCTGCGGTGCTGGCGAAGCTCGGGGTGGGGACGCGTCAGGAGGCGGCACGCAGCCTCGCGCAGTGGGAACGGTCGCGGCAGGGCGAAGATGGGGAGCCCGCTCCCGAAAGATAGGGATCTCCTCCCGATCCTCGGATCGCGCCGGGCGACGAAGGTTCTCCCATGGCCGGCGCGCGCCGTGCTCGCACCTTCGGAAGGAACATCCCATGACCCGCTACCTCGTCGAGCGCACCTTCCCCGACGGCCTCGCCATCCCGACCGACGAGGGTGGCGCCAAGGCGCTGCTCAACGTCGTGGACGGCAACGCCGGGCACGGAGTGACCTGGGTGCACTCCTACGTCAGCCCCGACCGCACCTCCACGTACTGCGTCTACGACGGACCCGACCCGGAGTCGATCCGGATGGCCGCCGAGACCAACGGGCTGCCGGTCGACAAGATCACCGAGGTGCGGGTGCTCGACCCGTACTTCTACCACTGATCTGTCGAAATCCCCTCCCGGCGAGACCGCCCCCCACCTCCGTGCCTGGAGGTGGGGGGCGGTTTCGCGTTCCCGTCCCGACGGGGGACGATCGCGGGCGGGCCGGGTGGCGGTCCAGGACGGGGGACGGCGGCGATGCGGGTCGTGATCACCGGGGGTGCCGGGTTCCTGGGGCATCGCCTCGCGCAGCGGTTGCTGCGCGAGGAGCGTGTCGAGGCGCTGACGGTCCTCGACGTCGTCGCCGGTCCGCCGCTGCCCGATCCGCGCGTCCGCACGGTGGTCGGGGACATCGCCGACCCCGCCGTGATCGGTCAGGCGATCGACGCCGGCACCACCGCGGTGTTCCACCTCGCCGCCGTCGTCAGCGGGCACGCGGAGGCCGACTTCGATACCGGCATGCGGGTCAACCTCGACGCCTCGCGGGTGCTGCTGGAGGCCTGCCGCGCCATCGGGACGCGCCCGCGCGTGGTGTTCACGAGCTCGGTGGCGGTGTACGGCGCTCCCGGCGGGGGTTCGCTGCCGCCCGTGGTGCGCGACGACACGGCGCTGACGCCCCAGACGTCCTACGGGATCCAGAAGGCGTGTGCCGAACTGTTGCTGCACGACTACACCCGCAAGGGCTTCGTCGACGGTCGGGTGCTGCGCCTGCCGACGGTGTCGGTGCGCCCCGGTGCCCCCAACCGGGCGGCGTCGTCGTTCGCCAGCGGCATCATCCGGGAGCCGCTGCGCGGCGTCGGATCGGTGTGCCCCGTCTCCCCGGACACGCGGGTGTGGCTGCTCTCCCCGGACCGCGCGATCGACTGCCTGGTGGCGGGCCACGACCTCGACGCCGCCGCGATCGGCGGGCGCAGCATCAACCTGCCGGGCGTCTCGGTGTCGGCCGGGGAGATGGCGGCGGCGCTCGAACGCGTCGCCGGGCCCGCGGTGGCGGCGCTGATCAGCTGGGAGCCCGATGCGGAGATCCAGCGGATCGCGGCCGGCTGGCCCGCGGCGTGGGACACCAGCCGGGCCACGGCGCTGGGGCTGGTGGGTGACACCGACTTCGAGGCGATCGTGCGGGCCCACGTCGCGGACCGGGACCCCACCTGACGGACCGGTCGCAGCACCCGCCCAGTACCGTCGACGGGCAGGTACGCGGGATTGGGCCGTGCACCCGGTTTTCTCCGCTCCCCGCCGGGTACATGATCGCCATGGGTCGGCAGTGGAGTCTGCAGGGCACTCCGGCGATGTTCGGACCGCGTGTCGGCAGCCGACGTCCCGGAGGGTGACATGCGCGCACGGACCTGCGGTGGTCGACCGGTTCCGGATACGCCCGCGACATGACCGACACGGCAGCGTCATGACCGACACGGCAGCGTCATGACCGACACGGCAGCGCGCCGGCTGCACCGGCCCGGCGTCTCGGCACCGGGCCCGGTCGACGGCATCCGCCTCGCGCGGCGCGTCGGCCTGACCGGTTCGCTGCTGATGGCCGGTTCCGCGCTGGGTTCGGGTGCGCTGCCGGTGCCCAACCCGCTGTCGGGCATCCGCCTGCTGGGCCTGCCGGCCCGCAACACGACGCTGGCGATCGCGCTGACCTACGTCGGGATGGGCCTGCTGATCGTCGCCTGGGTGTGGGTGGCCCGGGCGCTGCGCTCGGAGGCGGGCCGGTTCGGCACCGATCCGTTCGTGCCGGCACCCGGGCGCGGACTGCTCGCACGCACCGCGCTGCTGTGGGCGGCCCCACTGGCCGTCGCGCCCCCGCTGTTCTCCCGTGACGTCTACAGCTACCTGGCCCAGGGCGAGGTGCTGCTGCGCGGGCTCGACCCGTACCTGACGGGACCAGCGGCGGCGCTGGGCGTGGACGACCCGCTGGTGCGCAACGTGCCGGCCATGTGGCGCGGCACCCCGGCGCCCTACGGCCCGCTGTCGCTCGTGCTCGGCCGTGGCGTCGCCGACTTCGCCGGCGACGACGCCGTGCTCGGGATCATGGCCCACCGCCTGCTCGCGCTGGTCGGGATCGCCGCCATGGTCTGGGCACTGCCCCGGCTGGCGGCCCGCTGCGGAGCCGACGGCAATCGCGCACTGTGGCTCGGCGCTGCCCACCCGATGGTGCTGTTTCACCTGGTCAGCGGCGTTCACAACGACGGGCTCATGATCGGGCTGTTCCTGGCCGGGCTCGAGGTCGGGCTGCGCGGCAGCGCTCGACTGCTGGATCCACGGTTCCTCGGCGGCGCGGTGCTGATCGTCGCTGCGTCGGCCGTCAAGCTGCCGGCGCTGCTGGTGCTGGGGTTCCTCGGCATGGAACAGGCGCGCCGTCGCGGCGGGCGGGTGCGTGACGTCACGGTCGTGGCCGCCGTGCTCGGGGTCGTCGCACCCGCCGTCTACGTAGCACTGGGACCGCTCACCACCGACGGCTGGGGGTGGCTGCACACGGTGTCGGTGCCGTCGCTGTCGATCGAGTGGATGTCGCTCACCACCGATCTGGGACTCGCCTCCGGTCAGCTCGGACTGCTCGTCGGCCTGGGCGATCACACCGACGAGATCCTCAACCTGACGCGCGGGGCGGGGCTCACGGCTGCGGCGCTGGGCTGCGTGTGGCTGCTGCTCGCCACGCTGCGCGGGCGCTTCGACGCCGTCACCGCCATGGCGGCGGCGATGGGTGTGGTGGTGCTGTTCGGCCCGAGCGTGCAGCCCTGGTACCTGCTCTGGGCCGTGGTGCCGCTCGCCGCGACCACCGCGATGCCCCGCTACCGGACGGGGATGCTGGGCGGCACGGCCGTGATCGCCCTGCTGATCCTGCCCACGGGCGCCGCATTCGACTTCCACACCTACCAGCTGCTCATGTCGATCGGCGCAGCACTGGTGATCCTCGTCGCCGCGCTGTGGCTGCTGCGCAGGTACCTGACCCAGCTGGCGAGCCGGCCGTCCGGTTGACCGGCTCGGTTGACGGGGTCGGGGCTGTTTCCCGGCCCCGCCATCGGGTATGCCTGACTTGTGCCCGATGACCCCGAAGACCAGCTCCCACCCGGGGACGGCACCCCACCGCTCGCCACGGGCCCCCTCGCCGCCGCCCCGATCGTCCGCACCCGCAACTCCCGCATCGTCGTGGCGGTCGTGGCGCTGGTCGTCTGCCTCGCCGGTGGGGTGATCACCTGGATCGCCGGCCTGGGCTGGTTCAGCGTCGTGCTGGCGGTGGCCGCCGTGTTCGCGGTGGTGGATCTGACCTGGACGTTTCGCAGGCGGCGGGCTCGCGCCTCGGAGTGAGCACTGCCGGGCGGTCGCCGAACGCGGCCGGCCGCTCCATCGCACTCGTGACGTCCCAGGCCGTCATCGCTACCCCCCTCGATTAATCTATGCTCCGTAGATTAATCGTGGGATGTCGGATAGAGGCTGTTCCGGAGGTCACATGCCACCGCGTCGAGGGCGTCCGCCCGCCGCCGAGCCCAAGCTGGACGGGTGGACGATCGTGGACGCCGCGTTGGAGACGCTGCAGGAGGAGGGGCTCGATCGGCTCACGATGAGTCGGGTGGCCGCGCGCATCGGCGTGCAGCCGGCATCGCTGTACTGGCACGTCCGCAACAAGGAGGAGCTGATCGACCAGCTTGCCGAGGCCGTGATGGGCCGCCAGGACCTCACCGGGTTGCTGGACCCCGACGACTGGCGCGGCAGCGTCGCGGCGATGATGCACGCCCTGCGGGGGCACCTGCTGGGGTACCGGGACTCCGCTCGGTTGCTGGTCGGTCGGTTCTCCACCCGCACCGGCCAGCTGCTCAACATCGAGGTGGTACTGGCGGCGCTGCGCTCGGGCGGTCTGGCCGACCGGGACGCCGCGTACGCGCTGTTCCTGCTCTCGACGTTCGTGCTCGGCTCCGTCAGTGGTGAGCAGGCGCCGCTCTCGGCGTCGGTACTCGCCCGGCGGTCACCGCGGATGTACCTCGACGACCTGCGGGCCGACCTGGCCGGGTTGCCCGTCGAGGTGTTCCCCCACACCAGGTCGCTGGCCGCCGAGCTGACGGAGCCCGACCTCGCCACCCGGTTCGAGTTCGGGCTGGGCTGCGTCCTGGACGGCATCGCCGCCCTGCCGCGACACCCTGCCGCCGGGCCCCGGTGAGAACCTAGGCTGGCGGCATGGTCGGCATCCCAGTCCTGCGGTTCGACGAGGCGCGCGGCGCGGATGGTCGGTTCGACGCCGGCTTCCTGGATCGCCTGCGCGTCGCGCTGCACGAGGTGGGGTTCCTGCAGCTCACCGACTTCGGGGCCGCGCCGGGGCAGATCGCCGAGCTCACCGCCGCCACGGAGCGGTTCTTCGCGCTGCCGTTGGAGCAGCGGCTCGCGCTGGACAACCGGCTCTCCCCGCACTTCCGCGGCTACACCCGCCTCGGGCACGAGATCACCGCGGGCCGGCCGGACGCCCGCGAGCAGCTCGACTTCGCGCCCGAGCAGCCACCCGTGCCGCGGTCCGCGTGGGACGCCCCCTACCGGTTGCTCGAGGGACCCAACCAGTGGCCCGACGCGGCGCTGCCCGAGCTGCGCGGCATCGTGCTGGGCTGGGCTGCGCTGCTGTCGGGGGTGGCCACGGAGCTCACCGCGGCGATCGCGGCGTCACTCGGGCTCTCCGAGCACCACTTCGACGACGCGTTCGCCGATGCGCCGCACTGGTTCGGCAAGCTCATCCGCTACGTCGGCAGCGAGCACGACGGCGCGCAGGCCCAGGGTGTCGGACCACACGCCGACTGGGGCTTCCTGACGCTCCTCCTCCAGGACGGCACGGGTGGGCTGCAGGCGCGGCCGCCGCGCGCGCCGGAGTGGATCGACGTCGCACCGCTCGACAGCGCGCTCGTCGTCAACGTGGGGGAGATGCTGGAGGTGGCCACCCACGGCTACCTGGTCTCCACCGTGCACCGGGTGCTGCCCTGCGCCCCCGGCGCCACCCGGCAGTCGATCGGGTTCTTCTGGTCGCCGCGCCTCGAGGCGACTCTGCATCCCGTACCGCTGACCCCCGAGCTCGCTGCCGCCGCGCCCGGCGTCACCGCGGCCGAGCACAACCCGCTGCTGCCCCGCTTCGGCGACAACGCGTTGAAGGGCTGGTTCCGCTCTCATCCTGAGGTGGCAGCGCGCCACCACGCCGACCTCGCGGCGCTGCGGAGCGATCGTCGGAGCACCCTGACGGAAAGGTGACAAAGACCTGTCCCCACGGCACGCGAACCTGTCGCGACGCCGATGTCCGGTTCGGCCCGTTCCCGCCACGCTGTGCAGCACAGGACGGAGCGCCGCGGTCGACATCGGGTCGATCACCTCTCCGCCTCCCAGCGAGGAGACGAAGATGAAGATCACCACCATCGGTCGCAGCGTTGCCGGCCTCGCGGTGCTGGCGGGGCTCACCCTGCTGACCGGGTGCGACGCGCCGGGCCAGACCGTGGTCAGCGGCTCGCCACGCGCCGCCGCGCAGTCGGAGCCCGCCGGGCAGACCGCCGGGACCCCCGGCAAGGACGGCACCAGCTCGTCGTCGAGCACCAGCGGCAGCACCGGCAGTACCGGCAGCACGAGCAGCACCGGTGGCACCGACGCGTTCTGCACCTCCTTCGCGGGCGTGCTGGGTACCAGCGTGGACGGCCTGGGCGACCTGCTCTCCGGCGCCACGCCGTCGCTCGACGCCTCGAAGTACGAGGCGAAGCTGCGCGAGGGCTTCGCGGCCGTCGTCGCCGCGGCGCCCGCCGACATCAAGAACGACGTCGCGGCACTGCTGGACGCCGGGCTGTCGGGCGCGAGCTCGACCAGCGCCCTGTCCGCGGCTTCTGACCGCGTCGGGCAGTACTGGGCCACCCACTGCCTCGGCGACCTCACCTCCCTCACCGGGATCGAGGGACTCGACGGGCTGAAGAACATGCAGGGACTCGACGGCGTCGCGAAGGGCCTCGAGGGGCTCAAGGGCATCGAGGGGCTCGACGGCGTCGCGAAGGAGCTGCAGGGCCTCGCCGACCAGTTCCCCCAGACCCGGGGCTCCGGTAGCTGAGACTCCCGGAAGCGGACCGGCGGTGCTCGTCAGCCCAGCGTGAAAGGGTCGCGGGTGCCCCCGGTCAGCTCCACCCACACCGACTTGTTCTCGGTGTACTCGTTGACGGCGTCCATGCCGTTCTCCCGGCCCAGTCCACTCGCGCCGTACCCACCGAACGGGACGCTGGGGCTGACCACGCGGTAGGCGTTGATCCACACCGTGCCGGCACGCAGCTTCGCGGCGACGCGGTGGGCGCGGTGCACGTCCTTCGTCCAGACCGCGCCCGCCAGCCCGTAGGGCGTGTCGTTGGCCAGCTTCAATGCCTCGTCCTCATCGGTGAAGGTGTAGGCCGACAGGACGGGCCCGAAGACCTCCTCGCGCACGATCGTCGACTCCGGGCCGACGCCGGTGAGCACCGTGGGCTTGATGAAGTAGCCGCCCAGACCGGTGTCGGCAGCACCGCCGTAGGCGACGGTGGCCCCCTCTGCGCGCGCGGTCTCCAGCAAGCCGAGCACCTTCTCGTACTGCGGGCCGTTCGCAACGGGCCCCATCTCGGTAGCGGGGTCGTTGGGATCGCCGAGCTTGATCTGCGCGGCGCGCTCGGCGACGAGCCGGACCAGCTCGTCGTGCACCGACTCGTGCACGATCAGCCGGGACCCGGCCATGCAGGTCTGGCCGGTGGCGGCGAACACGCCCGCGATCAGGCCGTTGGCGGCGGCCTGCAGGTCGGCATCGGCGAAGACGATCTGGGGTGACTTCCCGCCGAGTTCGAGCGTGACCTTGTTGAGGTTGTCCGCGGCGGCGTGCGCGACGGCGCGGCCGGTGGCGGTGGATCCGGTGAACGCCACCTTGTTGACACCCGGGTGCCCGGCGAGCGCGGCACCGGTCTCACGGGAGAGCCCGGTGACGACGTTGACCACACCCGGCGGGAAGCCGGCCTGCTCGATCAGCTCGGCGAAACCGAGTGTGGACGCGGGGGAGTGCTCCGAGGGCTTGATCACGATCGTGCAGCCCGCGGCGAGCGCCGGGGCCAGCTTCCACGTCATGAGCAGCAGCGGGGAGTTCCACGGTGTGATGGCGGCGACGACGCCGACGGGTTCGCGGCGGGTGTAGACGAGGTAGTTCGGGTTGGGTGCCGGGATCTGGCGGCCCTCGAGCTTGTCGGCGAGCCCCGCGTAGTACTGGTACCAGCCGCCGAGCCCGGTGAGCTGCCCGATCATCTCCCGGTAGAGCTTGCCGGAGTCGTTGACCTCCAGCCTCGCCAATCGCTCCGCGTTCTCCCCGATCAGATCGCCGAGCCTGCGCATCATGGCCGCGCGGGCGAACCCGGTCAGCGACCCCCACTCGCCGTCGAGCGCGGCGCGGGCAGCGGCGACGGCGGCGTCGACGTCCTCGGGACCCCCGTCGGGCACCTCCGCCCAGGATGCGCCGGTGAACGGGTTCTGCGACTCGAACGTCCGTCCCGACAGCGCGTCGACGGCCTTGCCGCCGATCAGCATCCGGAACTTCTCGAGACCCGACATGGTGGCCGTCCTCCTTGACGTGCGTGGGGTGCCTGCTGCTGCACGGTACGAGGGTCCCCGGGCGGCGGCAGGGCCACCTGTCCGATGGGAGAGGGTCGGCAGCCATCCAGCAGCCCGTCCAGCAGCCCGTCCAGCAGCCCCGTCCAGCAGGCTCAGGCGGTGCCCGCGCGCAGGACCCGGGACAGCCCCAGTGCCGCGGTGCGCACCGCGGGGGCCAGCCGGTTCGTGTCCACCCGGTTCGCCCACCCGGTGATCGAGATCGCTGCCACCGCATGGCCGGAACCATCGAGGACGGGCGCCGCGACGCAGGCGATCCCGACCGTGGACTCCTCGTGCTCGACGGCCACACCGCTCTCGCGGATCCGGGCGAGGTCCTTCTCCAGCAGTCCCGGTGCGACGACGGTGCGTGGCGTGCGGCGGACCAGCCCCGCGGCCACCACCTCGCCGAGCCGCCCGGGCGGGGCGAAGGCCAGCAGCGCCTTCCCGACCCCGGTGCAGTACGCCGGCATCCGGCCGCCGATCCGCGATGCGACGCTGGGCCCGTTGCGTCCGGGCAGCTTCTGCACGTAGACGACGTCGACGCCGTCCGGGACGGCCAGGTGCACGGTCTCGTGGGTGGCCTGGAACAGGTCGGCGAGGAACGGGGCCGCCGCCTCCCGCAGCCCGCGCTGCAGCGGGGCGAGCTGGCCGAGCTCGAACAGGGCCATCCCGAGGCGGATGCCCTTCGGCGTGCGCTCCACCACGTTCCACGTCGTGAGCTCGGCGATGAGGCGGTGCGCAGTGGGCTTGGGGATGCCGGTGCGCCGGGTCAGCTCGGCGAGCGAGAGCTCCGTGTCACCGGGCCGGAACGCCGTGAGCAGCGCCATCGTGCGGCCGAGGACGGAGTTCGGCGGTGCTTTGCTCGGGGAGGGGCCGGGACCGGGCTGCATGATGACATCCTTGCAGGTCCTGGCAGTGGTCGTTCCGCTGAGCGAGACGATCTGGTTCCCTGCCGGGCTCCCCGCCGCCAGCATCGGTTCCCATGAGCCCAGGGAAAGTCATCGCCGCGATCGTGGGGCCGGGCAACATCGGTACCGATCTGCTGGCCAAGCTGCAGCGCAGCACCACCATCGACGTGCGCTACGTGGTCGGGGTCGTCGAGTCCGACGGGCTCGCCCGAGCCCGCGAGCAGGGCGTCACGGCCTCGGCCGAGGGTGTCGACTGGCTGATGCGCCAGTACCCGCTCCCCGAGATCGTGTTCGAGGCGACGTCCGCCGCCGCGCACATCGCCAACGCGCCGCGCTACGCCGCGGCGGGTATCCAGGCCGTCGACCTCACCCCGGCGCACCTCGGCCCGATGGTGTGCCCGCCGGTGAACATCCACGAGCACATCGGCGCGCCGAACGTCTCGATGATCACCTGCGGCGGGCAGGCCACGATCCCGATGGTGCGGGCGGTCTCGCGCATCACCCCGGTGCCCTACGCCGAGATCATCGCGTCGATCTCCTCGCGCAGTGCGGGTGCCGGTACCCGCGCCAACATCGACGAGTTCACCCACACCACCTCCGGCGCCGTGGCCGAGGTCGGGGGTGCAGCGCGCGGCAAGGCGATCATCATCCTCAACCCCGTCGAGCCGCCGATGATCATGCGCGACACCGTGTTCTGCATGATCGCCGCCGACGCCGACCGGCAGGCGATCGTCGCCTCGATCCACGCGATGGTCGCCGAGGTGCAGGAGTACGTGCCCGGCTACGCGCTGCGTGCCGAACCGCAGTTCGACGAGCCGCGCGAGGACTGGGGCGGTCACGCGCGGGTAGCGGTGTTCCTGGAGGTCAAGGGCAACGGCGACTACCTGCCGCCGTATGCCGGCAACCTCGACATCATGACGGCTGCCGCGGCCCGCGTCGGCGAGCTGATGGCACAGGCGAAGCTGATGGCACAGGCGAAGCAGGGAGCGCGCGCATGACCCGCCCGGATCTTGCCCACGACGTCCGCATCATCGACACGACGCTGCGCGACGGCTCGCACGCCATGGCGCACCAGTTCACCGAGCAGCAGGTGCGCGACACCGTCCGGGCGCTCGACGCGGCCGGCGTCGAGGTCATCGAGGTGACCCACGGGGACGGGCTGGGCGGCAGCTCGTTCAACTACGGCTTCTCCCGGACCGACGAGATGGCGCTCATCGCCGCGGCCCGCGAGGAGGCGCGGCAGGCGAAGATCGCCGTGCTGCTCGTGCCCGGCATCGGCACCGTCGACGACCTCAAGCGTGCCCACGACGCCGGTGCGGAGATGGTGCGCGTCGCGACGCACTGCACCGAGGCCGATGTCTCCCCGCAGCATTTCGCGGCCGCCCGCGGCCTCGGCATGGAGACCGCCGGGTTCCTCATGATGGCCCACCGCACGTCACCGGAGAACCTGGCGAGGCAGGCGCGGATCATGGTCGACGCCGGGTGCCAGGCGCCCTACTGCACCGACTCGGCGGGCGCGCTGCTCATGCACGAGGCGCGGGCGCGGTTCGAGGCGCTCGTCGCCGAGGTGGGCGACGAGGCCTGGGTCGGCTACCACGGCCACCAGAACCTCTCCTTCGGCGTCGCCAACTCCGTGATCGCGCAGGAGTCGGGTGTCCGCTACATCGACGGCTCGCTGTGCGCGCTGGGTGCCGGCGCCGGCAACTCGCCCACCGAGGTGCTCGTGGCAGCGTTCGACCGGCTCGGCATCGACACCGGCGTCGACGTGGGCGGGGTGCTCGCCGCGGCCGAGGAGGTCGTGCGGCCCTACCTGCACCGCTGGCCGAAGATGGACCGCAACGCGATCGTCCAGGGCTGGGCAGGTGTGTACTCCTCGTTCCTGCTGCACGCCGAACGCGCCGCCGAGCGCTACAAGGTCCCCGCCGACGCGATCCTGCGGCGCTGCGGCGAGATCGGGCTCGTCGGCGGCCAGGAAGACATGATCATCGACGTTGCGCTGCAGCTGGCGGCAGCGGGGGAGCGGGTCTGATGGAGTGGTTCGGGCACATCATCGACGGCCGGGAGCAGCCCTCTGGTCGGCGTCGCTGACCCGCTCGCGCACCCAGTGCGGCCGACCCCTGGGTCCACCCGGGCCGTGGCGGCCGTGAGGGGCACCTTGGCGCCGCGCTGGAGGGTGGTCACGGTGCAGGAGTGTTCCGCCGGTCGATGAACCTCGCCACGCCGGGTTGCGTGGTGTGGGCAGGCGCTCGATCGCGCCCGCCGGCCCCAGCACTTCGACCCCACCGAGGAACGATCACCATGTCCAGTCGCTTCGTCGTCACGGCGCTCGTCGTGCTCGTGCTGTTCGGCGCGGGTGTCTTCGGCCTCGCGCAGTTCTACCGATCCCAGGCGGCGTCGACGGAGGCCGCAGCGGGCCCCGCCGCGACGGCGGCCGCTCCCGCGCTCGCCGCGGCCGTCACACCGCTGGGCACCGTCGTCGCCCAGGACGGGTTCACGCTCTACCGCTTCGACAAGGACAGCGCGAAGCCGCCGACGTCGAACTGTGCCGGTCCCTGTGCCACGACGTGGCCGCCGGTGCTCGTGGTCGGTCCGGTGCCCGCCGTCACGGGCGTCGACCCGGCGGCGGTGGGCACCGTGGCGCGCGGTGACGGCGGCATCCAGCTGACCATCGGCAACTGGCCGGTCTACCGCTTCTCCGGCGACGCCGCCGCGGGCGAGACGAAGGGTGAGGGCGTCGGGAACACGTGGTTCGCCGTGGGTGTGGACGGGAAGAAGGCGCGGTCCTCCGCGGAGGGCGCCTCGGCCGGGCCGGCGCTGGCGGTCGCGGCCACGAAGGTCGGCAAGGCGGTGACGCAGGACGGGTTCACGCTCTACCGCTTCGACAAGGACTCCCCGAAGCCGCCGAAGACCACCTGCGTCGACAAGTGCGCCACGACCTGGCCGCCGGTGATCGTGCAGGGTGCGGTGCCCGCGATCGCGGGTGTCGACCCCGCCGCCGTGGGGACCGTGGCGCGGCCGGACGGCAGCAAGCAGCTGACCGTCGGCAACTGGCCGGTCTACCGGTTCTCCGGCGACAAGGCCGCAGGCGATACCGCCGGGCAGGGCGTCGGTGGTACCTGGTTCGCCGTAGCGCCGGACGGCAAGAAGGCGTCCTAGCCCAGTCCTAGCCCCGCGCCCGACGCAGCCGGTGGCCTACTTGCAGGCCAGTTCGAGGGTGCCGAGGCGGTCGATGGAGGCGACGACCACGTCGCCCGGCGCCACGGGCACCGCAGCGGTCAGGCCGCCGGAGAGCACGACGTCGCCGGCGCGCAGGCCCTCGCCGTCGGCGGCCATGGTGCGCACCATCCAGGCCACCGCGGCGGCGGGGTGCCCGAGCGACGCCGCCCCGGACGCCGTGGCCACGAGCTCCCCGTTCTTCTCCAGCACCACGCCGACCAGCCGCAGGTCGATGCCCGCGGGCGGCACCGGGGTGCCGACGACGAACCGGCCCGCGGAGGTGTTGTCGGCGACGACATCGGCCATCGTGAAGCGGTAGTCGCGGTAGCGCGAGTCGAGCACCTCGATGCCCACCGCGACCCCGGACGACGCCGCGAGCACGTCGGCGGCCGTGACGTGCGGGCCCGCGAGATCACGGCCGAGCACGAAGGCGATCTCGGGTTCGCAGCGGGGCTGGATGAGCGCCGAGGTGTCGAGCGGCTCGCCGATGTCGAGGGCTCCCGAGCCGGCGAGGAACCCGTAGATCGGACTGCTGACCCCGACCTGTGCCTGCTTGGCGCGGCTGGTGACGCCGAGCTTCCAGCCGACCAGTGCTCCGGCGCTCTCGCGCAGCACCCGCTGCACGGCGTAACCGGCGGCCAGATCGAGCTCCGGGACCTCGTCGGAGAGCTGCTCGATGGCGGTGCGCTCGACGACGGCCTTGGCCAGCCGCGCGGCGAGCTGCGAGGTGTCCACACTCATGACGTGCTCCCGGCGACTCGTACGGTGACGGGACCCAACCGGTCGAACTCGGCCCGGAAGACGTCGCCCGCCTGCATCGGGACCGCTGCGTGCAGCGCGCCCGTCATGATCAGGTGGCCCGGCTCGAGCGCCACCCCGCTCTCGCCGAGCACGTTGGCCAGCCATGCGACGACGGCAACGGGGTCGCCCAGCGCGGCGGCCCCGGCTCCGGTGTCGATCAGGTCGCCGTTGCGGGTCAGGGTCATGCCGATCAGCCGGGTGTCGATGCCGGTGATCGGGACGACCCGGCTCGACGTGGCCATCGCGCCGTTGGAGGCCAGGTCGGCGACGGTGTCGGCGAGCTTGATGCGCCAGTCGGCGATGCGGGAGTCGACGATCTCCATGCCGGCGACGGCACCGGCGATCGCGGCGTGGGCCTGCGTCACCGTCACCCCCGGCCCCTGCAGGCGCTCTCCCAGCACGAAGACGATCTCCGCCTCGATCTTGGGCGCGATGAAGCGGTCCAGCGGGATCGTGTCGCCGTCGCGGTAGACGGTGGAGGCGAGCACCGGGCCGTAGTCGGGGGAGTCGACGCCCACCATCTTCTGCATCGGCTTGCTGGTCAGCCCCACCTTGTGGCCGATGATCCGGTCACCGTCGGCGAGCAGCAGCGCGATGAGCTCCTGCTGCACCGCGTAGCCGTCGGCCATCCCCAGCGACGGGTCGGCGTCGGTGAACGGCGGGATCGGCACCCCGGTGCGACGGGCGTCGTAGAGCGCCCGCGCCTTCGCAGGCGCATCGATCACGGGCATCGGGACTCCAGTTCGTCGGCCGGTCGAGCGGGTCGGGTGCCAGCGCACAACTCGTGGGCGCACAACTCGTGGGCGCACAACTCGATGGCGGGTTGATCCTGCCACCGATCCTCCCGCTGGTCGGGTGCCGCGTCATCGTCGTCGTTCCGCTGATCGGAACGGGGAGGTTCTGCGGCGTTCGGCTCTTGACGGGCGATCGATACTGCATACACTTCGGCTCTCGACCGACGGGAGCATGGTGATGCCGATCTGGAGCCTGGTGAGCGCCGTCCCGGAGGGGGAACGCGACCCGTGCCCGGCCGCCTCGGTGAACGGCAGGCTGGTCACCGTCCCGCCGCTGCGGGGCTTCCCCGACCTCGGTGACGTGCTCGCCGACTGGGCGGCGCTGGAGCCGGCGCTGCGGCGCTTCGACCCCGCTGACGGCGTGCCGCTGGGCGCCGCCCGGGTGCTCGCGCCGCTGCGCTCGCCCCGCAAGCTGCTCTTCGCCGGGGCCAACTACCGCGACCACGCGCGCGAGATGGGCATCGCCGAGATCTCCGACGATCTCGAGCCGTACTTCTTCCTGCTGCCGCCCACCACGATCGTCGGGCCGGGGGATGCGGTGGTCATCCCGGGTGACGGGGACGCTCGGGTGGACTGGGAGGTGGAGCTCGCCGTCGTCATCGGCCGCCCGGGCCGTGACATCGCGATCGGCGACGCGCTCGGCCACGTCGCCGGCTACACGATCGTCAACGACATCTCGGCACGCGGGCGCCACGCCAGGGCCCGGCCGCTGGCCCCGCCGTTCACCTACGACTGGCTGGCGTCCAAGGGACGCGACACGTTCTGCCCGCTCGGGCCGGGCGTGACGCCGTCCTGGTTCGTGCCCGACCCGCAGGCGCTGCCGATCCGGCTCTGGCGCGGCGCCGACCTGGAGCAGGACGGCAGCACCGCCGACATGATCTTCTCGGTGGCCCGGCTGATCGCCGCGGCCAGCGAGGTGATGACGCTCGAGCCCGGCGACGTGATCGCCACCGGAACGCCGGCCGGGGTCGGCGTCGCGCAGGGCAAGGCGCTCGCCGACGGTGACGTGGTGCGTGCCGAGATCGGACCGCTCGGTGTGTTGGAGAACCCGGTGCGGGTGGCCTCGCCGGTGCCCGTCACTCCCTGATCCCCTCCCGCACAGATCCCACCAGCACAGATCCCTCCCGCCCTGATCCCCTTCCCAGGAGCCGAGATGACCCGAACGACGACGTTCGCCCGGCTGTTCGAGCCGCTGCGGGTCGGCACCCGCACGGCCCGCAACCGGATCGTCCACGCGCCGATGTCGGTCTGCTACGGCGACGCCGCCGGGTTCGTGACGCGCCGGCAGGTGGAGCACTACGGGCGTCGCGCCGAGGGCGGCGCCGGGATCGTGATCACCGAGAACTTCGCGGTGAACACGGCGGGTCGGCAGCTGCCGCGCCAGACCGTGGTGTCCTCGGCCGACCACGTCCCCGGCCTGCGCGAGCTCGCCGCCGACATCCAGCACCACGGCGCGCTCGCGCTGGTCCAGCTCGTGCACGCCGGGCGCTACGCCGGGCCGTGGGACGTCTACGAGCAGGCCCGGCGGCTCGCGCCCTCGGCCGTGCCGTTCGAGCTGACCGAGGGCCGGACCGTCGTTCCCGCGGAGATGACCGAGCCCGAGATCGAGGAGACGATCACAGCATTCGGCCGGGCGGCGCAGCTGTGCGAGGAGGCCGGGTTCGACGGCGTCGACATCCATGGCGCGCAGGGGTTCCTCATCTCCGGGTTCCTGTCCCCGACGATGAACCGGCGCACCGACCGGTGGGGCGGCTCGTACGACAACCGGGTGCGGTTCGCGCTCGCGGTGCTCGCGGAGGTCCGGCGGCGCACCTCGCCGGGGTTCGTCGTGGGCTTCCACCTGATGAGCGACGAGCTCGCCCCCGGCGGCTGGACCATCGCCGACGCCGTCGGGCTCGCACCGCAGCTGGTGGCGGGCGGTGTCGACTTCCTCTTCGCGATCCCGGCCACGTTCGCGTCGCTGCGGGTGGCGCCCAACGTGGGGCTCTACGGCAGGCGCGCCTACGCGATGGCCGACACGCTCGCGGTCGCGCAGGCGGTGGACGTGCCGGTGGTGGCCAACGGCAGGCTCGGCGACCCGTTCGACGCCGAGGACGTGCTGGAGCGCGGCGATGCCGCGGCGGTGGGGCTGGCGCGGCCGCTGTTCGTCGACCCGGACTGGCCCCGCAAGGTGGCCGCGGGCGAACCGGGCGAGATCCGCTCCTGCCCGTGCTTCCCGCCCGAGTGCCTGCGAACCCAGCTCGCGGGCGCGGTCTGCGACCACTGGCCGCCGGACGTCCTCGAGCGCGGCTATCTCGGGTACGAGTCGTGAGCAGGAGGCCGCAATGATCTTCGTGACGCACCGCCTGCCGGTCAACGGGGCCGGTCGGCCGGTCCTCAGCCGCGCGATGGTCTGGGACGGGCTCGTGCGCAAGGCGGGCAACGCGCTGCCGTTCGTGCCGATCATGTCGCGCTGCGAGGTGACCGTCCGGCACAGCGCGCAGTGCTTCGACCGCGACATCGAGATCCGCGGCGAGGCGTTCACCGAGCGCGTCACCCTCGAGGAGCCCCACCGCGTCGTCTTCACCCGGATCGCCGGACCGGTGCTGGGCACCATCGCGAACGAGATCGAAGGGCAGGGGAGCCACGACCTGGCCCTGCGCTTCAGCTTCGCGCTGGTGGTGGGGGGTGTGCCCGGGGGATCGGACGCGGAGGCGCAGACCGCCGACCGGATGACCACCGATTACCTCGCGGCCGTGACCGCAACGCTCGACGCCGTGCGCCGGATCGCGCAGGGCGAGACCACCTGAGAAGGGGACGACGATGTCCGAGTGGATCGATGCCTACTACGCCGACGTCGACGGGATGCGGCTGCAGTCCTACGTGGACCGGCACACCGAGGACGCCGAGGTGGTGTTCGGCAACAACCCGGCCGCGATCGGCAAGGCTGCCATCGGTGAGGCCATCGGCGGGTTCTGGTCCCTGATCGGCGGGCTGCGCCACGAGCGCCGCAACCTGTGGTTCGTCGACGACGGCAACACCGCCGTCCTGGAGGTGATCACGCACTACACGACGAAGGGCGGCACCCATGTCGCCATGCCGTGCGTCTCGCTGCTGGACCGGGCACCCGACGGGCGCGTGAGCTCGCTGCGCGTGCACATCGACCTGGCCCCGCTGTTCGCGGAGATCACCGCCGAGTCGGCGGCGACGGCGGCCGCCGGCTAGCCGCGAGCCCTGACGTCGCACACCGTCACGGGGTGGGGGTGCGAGGCACGCTCCCCGCCGCCAGCGCCGCCGCGACCACCGCGACGACCGCGAGGAGGGCGAAGACGGGCGGATAGCCGCCCAGCACGTCCGCGAGCGCGGACCCGGCCCAGGGCGCGAGCGCGGTGGCGAGCATCGCGGGCGCCCCGAGGATGCCGCCGAGGCGGCCGTAGTGGGCCGATCCCCAGCGGTCGCTGATCGCGGTGGCCTGTAGCAGGGTGAAGATCCCGCGGGCTGCGCCGGTGAGCATCGTGATGGTGATCAGGAGCGGCACGGGCCCCGGCACGGCAGCCAGCGCGCCCGTGCACGCTGCGCCCGCGCCGAGCACCAGCACCGTGCGGGTGCCCGCGCCCGTCGCAGCCGACAGCCACCGGTATCCGAACCGGCCCAGCACCTGGCCGACGCCGCCGAGACCCAGCGCCCAGGCCGCGGCGCCGGTCGACATCCCGCGCTCCAGGAACAGCGGTACCTGGTTGACCAGCACCGCGAACGCCGCGAACGACCCGAGCCCGACGGCGGCCACGAGCAGCACGAACGCCCGGCTCCGGCTGACGGCGCCCGGATCCTGCTCGGCGGCGCCCGGTCCGGCATCGGGCCAGGCACCGCGCAGCCCGAACGCGTGCGCGGGAACCGTGCCGACGACGAGCACGACCGCCAGCACCAGGTACGTCTGGCGCCACGACAGGTGCTCGGCGAGCGTGGCGGTCAGCGGCGCGAACACCGTGCTGGCCAGGCCCGCGAGCAGCGTGACGCCCGTCAGCGCCGTGACGCTGCGCGGGCCCCACCAGCGGGTCAGCGCCGCGAACGCCGGCTGGTAGAGCACCCCCGCCATCGCGACCCCGGCCACGCTCCACGCGGCGAAGAAGGCGATGGGCGAGCGCGCGGTCGCGATCCCGACCACGCCGACGCCGGCCAGCACCGAGCCGGCGGTCATCACCGGTCGTGGCCCCCACCGGTCGAGGAGCCGCCCGACCGGGATCCCGGCCACGGCGGCCACCACGAGCCCCGTCGAGAAGGCGGCGATGACGGTGCTGACGGCCCAGCCGGTGTCGGCCGCGATGCCCGGCGCGAGCACCGGGAGCGCGTAGTAGAGGACACCCCAGCTGATGATCTCCGTGCCGCACAGGACGGCCAGCACGCGGCGCAGGCCCGCGGCGGTCAGGGCGGCGGCCGGTCGGGTGATCACCTGCTGGAGGTTGCCTCATCGGCGGCGCCTGCGCAGCCCGGTTGATGCCGGCCCTGGATCAGATTCCCATCGCCAGCACGACGACGGCCGTCACGATCGCGACCGCTGCGGCGGCGCCCGCCGCGACCCGCGGGGGCACCGGTGCGCGGTCGCGGCCCGCTGCGGACGGCGACCGGTTGCGGCGTCGCGCCGTGTAGAGCGCGCCCACCACCAGCAGCGCTCCTACCGCGAGCAGTGCGAACGGGGCGACCAGCGTGTCGGGGAAGAACCGGTAGAGCACCACCGGCACCGCGATCAGGGTGGCGACGGCCCCGACCCCGAGCAGCACGAGGTCGCGCAGCGCGACCCCGGCCGCCACCAGCGCCACCGCGGAGACGATCGCCAGCGCGCAGCCCCAGTCGTGCTGCACCGTCAGCATCGAGCCGGCGATCACGACGATGCCGCCGCAGACGTAGGCCACGTGGCGCGCCGCGACGACCCGGCCCCAACCCAGCAGCAGCCATACCGTCCCGACGCCCCAGACGGCGAGGCCGACGATCTGCTCGTCGTCGCGGGGCAGCAGTGCGGCGGCACTGCCCGCGGCCACGGCCAGCGTCGCGACGAGTGCCACCTGCTGCAGCAGCCAGCGGTGCGCGCGCCACAGCACACCCGCGTAGACCGCCGCGACGCCCGATGCGAGCAGCGCGACCGCGTCGCCAGGCACGTCGATCACGTCGTTGCCGACCAGTGCGACCGCGCCGCCGAGCAGCGCCACCGACAGCAGCCACGAGACCGAGCGCAGCCGCCCGCCCGCGCCACCCAGCCGCGACGGCACCGCGAGGCCCGCCCCGAACAGGATCCCCGCGGCGACGAACGCGACGAGTACGCGCCCGCCGATACCCAGATCCGTCCAGAACCGGCCGGTCAGCGTCACGGCGGCGACGAGCACGAGCACGCCGCCGACGTAGCCCAGTGCCTCGGTCACGAGCGGGGTAGCGCCACTGCCGGTGCCGGCCCGGCGGTCGGGGTCCTGGTGCCGTTCGTCGGCCCGGATCCGATCGGCCTGCTCACCGCTGATCAGGCCGCGGGCGACCCACCGCTCGAGGCTCGTGTCGAGATCGGTCGGCTGCATCGTCATGCCCGAAGTGTGCCGCGCTTCCCGTTCCTGCCACCACCGCGGGGAGCCCCGAACGGTGGATCTAGGGTCGGGCCATGTCCCGGCCCCGACCTGTTACCCCGGAGATCCGCGGCGCCGAGCCGGGGGACGCAGCGGCGTGTGCGGCGATCTACGCGCCGTACGTGCTCGACACCGCGATCACGTTCGAGACGGAGCCACCCGACGCTGCCGAGATGGGGGAGCGGTTGGCCGCGGCGGTGCGGACCCACGCCTGGGTCGTGCTCGTCGACGGCGGCCGGGTTGCCGGGTACGCCTACGCCGGTCCCTTCAAGTCGCGTCCCGCGTATCGCTGGGCCTGCGAGGTGAGCGTCTACCTGGAGCTGGGCCGCCGCCGGTCCGGCGCGGGCCGCGCGCTCTACGCCGCGCTGTTCGCCCGGCTGGTGGAACGGGGGTTCCGCACGGTCGTAGCCGGGATGACCCTGCCCAACGACGCGAGCGTCGGGCTGCACCGGGCGCTGGGCTTCGAACCCGTCGGCACCTACCGGCGGATCGGGTGGAAGCACGGCGCCTGGCGCGACGTGGCGTGGGCGCAGCTGTCCATCGGGCCCGGTGACGAGGCCGGTGGTGACGAGGCCGGTGACGGCGCCGGCCCGCCGGGCGAGCTCGTGTGATGCGGATCCATGAGACGCGCCCATGAGGTCGCGGGCAGCCACCTGGTTCCATGAGGCCCCCCGACCCGAACCCGCAGCCCGAGCCCACCTGATCGCTGTCAGACCAGCAGCCCGCCCACGATCCGGGCGGCGAGCCGGTCGAGGTAGGCATCGTCGATCGGCGACCTGATCACGATGAGCCGCCAGTACAGGGGGCCGCCGATCAGGTCGAGGCCGGTCTCGAGGTCGGTGCCGGCCGGTAGCTCGCCGCGGTCGATCGCCCGCTGCAGCAGCAGGGCGGCCTTGTTGCGCCGCGGTGTCCGCACGGCGCCGAGCAGCGCTTCGGCGAGCTCGGGGTTGCGGGTGGCCTCGGCCAGCAGATCGGGCACGATCCGGCTGACGAGCGGGTGCTCCAGCGCTTCGCGGGCAGTGGCGAGGTACTGCCGGACGTCGCCGTGCAGCGTCCCGGTGTCGGGGACGTCGATGGCGGCGATCGCCACCTCGGACAGCAGCGCGACGGTCATCGGCTGCTTGCCCGTCCAGCGCCGGTAGATCGCGGCCTTGCCGGCGCCGGCGCGCCGGGCGACGGCGTCGAGGGAGAGGCGGCCATAGCCGACGTCGGCGAGCTCGGCGAAGAACGCCGCGGTGATCGCCTCGGTGACCTCGTCCTGCAGCACCGGGCCACCGGATGTGCGGCGCGGGGTGGTGGTGGGCGGTCCGTCCATGGCGGGGAGGCTAGCACTAGTCGGAACGGTTGCGTCTCGACAAGTGGGGCGCTACGGTCGGTTACAGACGAGACGAGCCAGTTCCGTCTTTATCCGCTGGAGGAGCCATGAAGTTCCTGTTCGACGACGCGTCGTTCTCCTTCGAGACGCTGCGGGCCGCCGGGTTCGCCGCCTACGGGGGCGCCGACCTCGGGGAGGTGCTGGTCACGGCTGCCGCGATCACCGACGGCGACGAGGACGGGTGGCTGCGCGCGTGGACCGCGACCGCCGAGCGCGTGCACGCCATCGGGGACGCCGCGCTCGCCGCCGGCCACCGCGTCAGCGCCCGGGAGGCGTTGCTGCGGGCATCCAACTACTATCGGACCGCCGAGTTCTTCCGGCGCGTCGACCCGGCGAACGACCCGGTGGTCACCGACCTGTCCACCCGCTCCCGCACGACGTTCGCCGCGGCAGCGGCGCTGTTCGACACGCCCGTCGAGGCCGTGGCGATCCCGTACGAGGGCACGACGCTGCCGGGCTACCTGTTCCTCGTGGACGGCTCCGGTGCCCCGCGCCCGACCGTCGTCTTCACCAGCGGCTACGACTCCACACTGGAGGAGGCCTGGTTCGCGATCGCCGCCGCCGCGGTGCGCCGCGGCTACAACGTGCTCGCGTTCGACGGCCCCGGCCAGGGTGCCGCGCTGCGCGAGCAGGGGCTCGTCTTCCGCCCGGACTGGGAGGCGGTGATCACGCCGGTCGTCGACTACGCGCTGACCCGCCCGGAGATCGCGGCCGACCGGATCGCGCTGTTCGGCTACAGCCTCGGCGGCTACCTCGTGGCCAGGGCCGCCGCCTTCGAGCACCGCCTCGCCGCGGTGATCCTCGACGACGGCGTGCACGACTTCTCGGCGGCCTTCGCGTCGTCCATGCCGCCGTTCCTCTGGAACTGGATCCAGGAGGGCCGCGACGACGTGGCGGTGCCGGTGGCCACGCTGCTGACGCACGTGAGCACGCAGGTCCGCTGGGCGCTGAACAACGGCGTGTGGGCACTGGGCGCGGACGGCTACGCCGACCTGGTGCGCAAGGCCGCGGCCTACACGCTCGACGGGGTCGCCGACCGGATCACCGCACCCACCCTGATCCTGGACGCCGAGAACGACCAGTTCTTCAATGGGCAGCCGCAGCAGGTCGAGAAGGCACTGGTCAACGCGCCCACCACGTTGGTGACCTTCAGCGCCGCCGACGGCGGCGGGGAGCACTGCCACATGGGCGCGATGGCCGCCGTCCACCAGACGATCTTCGACTGGATCGACGAGATCTGGATCGACGAGACCGGGGCCTGATCGCGTGGCAGGGTGGAGCCCATGACGGCTTCGGACATCGACGAGCAGGAGCGGGAGCGCCGCCTGATCGCGGCCGAGGAGCAGGCCGAGCAGCTCTTCGCCGAGGTGACGCGCCGGGGCCTCGTCACGGCGGGCGTGAGCGAGTCTGCGGTGAGTACGCAGGTGCGTGACCTCGCGAGCGAACTGCTGGGCGTGCAGCGCCACTGGCACAAGCGGATCGTGCGGTCCGGGCCCAACACGCTGGAGCCCTACCGCGAGAACCCGCCGGATCGGGTGATCACCGAGGACGACATCGTCTTCCTGGACCTCGGGCCGATCTTCGCCGAGTGGGAGGCCGACTTCGGCCGCACCTACGTGCTCGGCGACGATCCGGTCAAGCGCCGCCTGCAGGCCGACCTCGAGCCGATCTTCCTGGCCGGCAAGCGGCACTTCACCGACCACCCCGACATCACGGGCGCCCAGCTCTACGCGCACGTCGTCGGGTTGGCCGAAGCCGCGGGCTGGGAGTTCGGCGGGCCGCACTCGGGCCACCTGGTGGGGGAGTTCCCGCACGAGTTGATCGACGGGGAGCGGATCGAGAGCTACATCGCGCCGGGCAGCGACCACCCGATGCGGCGCAGCGGCCCGTCCGGGCGGCAGTGCCACTGGATCCTGGAGATCCACATCGTCGACCGCGAACGGCGGATCGGTGGGTTCCACGAGCAACTGCTCACCCTGCGCTGATACGGGAACACCGGGACCGCTCCGCGCGCTGTACCGATCATGACTGGAGCAACTCCCCGGGCGAAGACCTGGTTCATCACCGGTGCGTCCCGCGGGTTCGGGCGCGAGTGGACGATCGCGGCGCTCGAGCGCGGAGACACGGTCGCCGCCACCGCGCGCGACACCGCAACACTGGCCGACCTGCAGGAACGCTTCGGTGAGAGCCTGCTGGCACTGCAGCTCGACGTCACCGACCGCGACGCGGCGTTCGCAGCGGTCGCCGCGGCGCACGAGCGGTTCGGGCGCCTCGACGTCGTCGTCAACAACGCCGGGTACGGCCACTTCGGCATGGTCGAGGAGATCAGCGAGGCCGAGGCCCGCGCCCAGATCGAGACCAACCTGTTCGGCGCGCTCTGGGTGACCCAGGCCGCGCTGCCGTTCCTGCGGGAGCAGGGCTCCGGTCACATCCTGCAGGTCTCGTCCATCGGAGGCATCAGCGCGTTCCCCAACGTGGGGATGTACCACGCGTCCAAGTGGGCACTGGAGGGCATCAGCCAGACGCTGGCGCAGGAGGTGGCCGACTTCGGGATCTCCGTGACGTTGATCGAGCCCGGCGGGTTCGACACCGACTGGGCGGGATCCTCGTCCAAACACTCCACACCGCTTCCGGCCTACGACGAGTTCCGGGCGAAGGCGCAGGAGGCCCGCAAGGCGCGGGTCGGCACCCCCGGCGACCCCGAGGCGAGCAGCCGGGCGGTGCTCACGATCGTCGATGCCGAGAAGCCGCCGCTGCGCGTGTTCTTCGGGCCCGGGCCGCTGGGGATCGCCACCGCCGACTACGAGTCGCGGCTGGCCACCTGGCGCGAGTGGCAGCCGGTGGCGGTGGCGGCCGCCGGGGGGAGCAGCTGACCCCGGTCGCGGTCGTCGAGGGCCTGCCACGCGGCACTGCAGCGGGTTCATCGCCCGGCCCGCATCGGCGGCGTGGACGCTGCGCAGGATGCGGATCTGGCCGACTCGACCGCGAAGCTGACCAGGCCCAGTCCGTATCCGCGGAACGCACCGGAGGGGACGGTGTGGGTGTAGACCGCGTAACCGTCCACCCTCGCAGGAGCTCGCCGGTCCGCAGCACCGTGGCGCCGGCGCCGACGACGAAGGCGGTGACCGGCAGCGTGCGCGTCGTGCCGTCGGACGCCACCAGCAGGCAACGGCCGTCGAGCGCGGCGGTCAGCGAGATCTTCGGGTCGAAGTGCGATGGCCGCAGATCCGCAGATTCTGGAGGATACTCAAATTGCCTCCACGGATGCGGATCTGATCGCGGCCGGTGAGCACGCGCGTTTCACGGCCGGCTCGCGGCCGAACCCTAAGTCCTTGTGAAGTTCCGGCTTCACGGATTGAACCAGCGAGTGCCTCGCCACCAGTATCAGCGAGCAAGCTTTCCGTCGTGCCCGATGTCGCTGCAGGCGGCCTCCCTCCTGGGGGAGGGCTCACTTGGGGGAACAGTGGAAGTCAGATGGCTGGAGACGTTCGCCGCCGCCGCGCGTGAGGGCAGCATGAGCGCGGCAGCGCAGGAGCTCGGTTACGCCCGCTCGACCGTGACCCACCATGTGCAGAGCCTCGAGCGGGCGCTGGGCACGAAGCTGTTCGACCGCGCCACACCGGGCCGGCCGTTGACGCGGGCCGGGGTGACGTTGCTGGAGCACGCCGAGGTCGTGCTGGACCGGATCGCCGTGGCGCGTGCGGAGATCGCGCTGCTGGAACGCGGGCTCTCGCCGCGCAGCAGCCGCCATCCCAGCAGTGGTCATCGCATCGACGGAGCTGTCTCCAGCACGCACGTCCGGCGCCCGGACCTGATCAGGCCACCCGTTCCCGTCGGCTCGCCGAGCAGGCGGGCAGGATGATCCGCCGCACGTGCCCGGCGCCCGCCGTCCGGATGATCGCCGCGATGTCCGGCTTCCCGTCCCGGCAGGGGCGGATCGCCGGGCGTCGCGGGATCACCGGCCTGCTGTGCGCACCGGCCCGCCGGTCGGGCGCGGGGGAGCGGGATCCCGGCGGGGCGGGCCGGCACTGAGCTTTGCCCGTGCGGACCGTCAGCCGGCCCGCACCAGCGCGATGGCCTCGATCTCGACCGGTGTCCCCAGCGGGAGGGCGGCGACCCCGACCGCGGAGCGGGCATGCGCGCCCGCCTCGCCGAGCACGTCGATCAACAGCTGCGACGCTCCGTCGGCAACCTGGGGCTGGTCGGTGAATCCGGGTGCGCTCGCCACGAACACCGTGAGCTTCACGAGCCGCTCGATCGCGTCGAGCGAACCGGCCGCCGCGGCGAGCTGGGCGAGCACGTTGAGGGCGCACGCCCGGGCCGCCTCCTGTCCGGTGGCGACGTCGACCTCGGCGCCGAGCGTGCCCTTCGCGACGAGCTGCCCGTCGACGGTGGCGATCTGGCCGGACGTGTGCACGGTGTCGCCGATGCGCACCCAGGGCTGGAAGGCCGCCACCGGAGCGGGCGGGGCGGGGAGGGTCAGGCCGAGCCGGGCCAGTCGATCGAGGGGGGTGGTCATGGAAGAGCTCCTTCGTTCGGGTTGCGGAACCTGCAGGTGGGGGGCTACCAGTCCCGGCCGAGCGCGTGCTGCGCGGCGGCGATGGCGTCCTCGTCACGCTGGTAGAACACCCACTGCTTGATCTTCGTGCCGCGGATCAGCCCGGCCCTGCTGAGGATCTTGAGGTGCTCGCCGCAGGTCGGGGCGCTGACGCCGAGCTTCTCGGCGATGAACTGGGAGCAGACACCGTCGCGGACCAGGTCGCCGTCGCGCTGCGGCGGGAAGTGCGCGACCGGATCGCGCAGCCACTCGAGCACCTGCAGCCGACGGTCGTTGCCGAGGGCACGCAGCATCTCCACATCCAGCATGAAGTCAGTATGCAAAATAGCTAACTGACTGTCTAGCTCTGTTCGGTCCACCATTGACGACCGGAGCGGGTGAGGAGAAGGTGGGCGAGGTACCCGAGGGTGGCGGGAAACGCCGTCCGCTCGGAGAAGAGGCCTGATGATGCAGGAGATGCGTGTCGCCGCGATCGGCGTCGACCCGCTCGGATCCACACCGGTGCTGGTGCTCCAGGAGGTCGCCTCCCAGGGCCGGCTGCTGCCGATCTGGGTCGGGCCGGCCGAGGCCAACGCCATCGAGCTCGAGCGGGCGCACGCGGTGCCACCCCGGCCACTGGCCCACCAGCTGATCGGCCAGGTGATCACGGCCTGCGGGCGGCGCCTCGAACGAGTCTGCGTGACGATGCTGCGCGAGGGCGTCTACCACGCCGAACTCGTGATCAGCGATGATCGGCACGTCAGCGATGATCGGCACGTCAGCGACGATCAGCACGTCAGCGAGGATCTGCACGTCTCGGCAAGGGTGAGCGACGCCGTGGCCGTTGCGCTGCATCTGGGCGCCCCGATCCACGCTGCCGACGCGGTGCTCGACGAGGCGGCGCTGGCGGAGTCCGACGTCCGCGGGCTCGACGGGCCGGATTCCGACCTGCCCCCGGCGTTGGCCGGTGACGAGCCCACAAGCGCGGGCCCCGTCGACGAGACCGAGGCCGTGGAGGAGCTGCGCCGCTTCCTCGACACCGCCACCCCCGAGGACTTCAACCCGGACTGACCGCTCGACTGTGCTCGCCCCCAGCGGTGCGATTCCACGGTGAGGCCGTACCGCCGGCCGGTTCCGCCGCAGTGGCGGAGGAGACCCGGTGCGATTCCGGGGCCATGCGGTCAGACCCCGCCCCTCGGTCCGCGACGATCGGACCCGCACGGGGATCTCGGTGTGGTCAGGGGTAGGCACATGTTCACCGGTCGGATCAGCGAGCTCGGCACCGTCGCGAGCATCGAGCCAGGAGATCTGCGCATCAGCGCGCCCAAGAGCGTGGCACGGTTGCGCGGGGGCGGGTCGGCCGCCGTCAACGGGGTGCGGCCGCGGCGGCACCGCGGTCAACATCGAGTGCCCGCTGCAGCTGGGAGACCCCCTCGACGGGCACCTGGTGCCCGGCGGCGCGATGGCAGGCGCCGGCCCGGTGATCTCCAGGGGGCGCACGACGGCGCGGTTGCCCGCGACGGCGATGTGCAGGGACGTCCCGGCCGTGCTGGCGAGTGCCCCGGCCTCGACCAGCACCCGGATGCCCGCCGAGCCCAGGAACGTGACGGCCGCGAGGTCGAGCACGGTGTGGCGGTTGCGATCGAGCGCCGCGCGCAGGGGCTCACCCAGGTCGGGTGCGGTGATCACGTCGAGGTCGCCGACGACGCGCAGCAGCGTGACGTCGGGACCGGCACGGCACACGTCGACGGTCAGCGCCCTGCCCGAGTGCCCGGCCGGGGGAGGTGCGTCGCGGGAACGAGCGGCAGGAGCGGTGCCGTGCGCGGAGGTGTGGACCATGATGTCCGTTCCGGATCGGGCAGCGCCCGGAGCGCCGCGACAGAGCTGCGCAGCTGTGGGCTCAACTCGCGCGGGCAACGGCAGTATGGCCAGTTCGCGGCGGCCCGGCAAGCACTGGGGCCCATCGCGCGTGCGCCGGGTCAGCGCTTCCGGGTGACGTCGGCGAGCACCGCGGCGGCGACGTCGCGCAGCTTGACGTTGGTGTGCTGGGAGCGGATCCGCAGGATGCCGAACGCCTCGTCCGGCCCGATCCCGGCCTGCCCCATCAGTACCCCGATGGCCTGGTCGATGATGGTGCGCGAGCGCAGCGCCACCTCGAGGTGCTGCTCGCGGTTCTCGCGCTCGGCCAACTGCAGGCCCAGCGCCACCGCACCGGCGGCCTGGTGCGCGAACTGCGCCGCCCGCGCCTGGTCCTCGACGGTGAGCCCGAACGGCTTGCGGCTGTACAGGTTGAGCGCACCGACGGACGTGCCGAGCACGACCAGTGGCACCGACAGGGACGCCCCGGCGCCCTCCTTGCGTCCCCGCGCGGAGAACGCGGGCCACTGCTCGTCGGAGGCGATGTCGTCGACCAGCACGGTGACGCCATGCCGCATGGCGTGCAGGCACGGGCCGTCGTCCACGGCGTACTGGGCGGCATCCATGCGCTGGGCGAACTCGTCGGTGGTGGCACCCAGCATCCGTGAGCTCGGGGTGGCCTGCACCGTGACGCCGCAGGCCTGGGCGCGGTCGACGGTGCCGGCGGCCCAGCGGGCCACCTCGGTCAGGAAAGCCTCGATCCCTTCGGCACCGAGCAGGATCGACTGCAGCTCCACCGTGACGCCACCGGACTCGACGGCATCGGGATCGACGACGCCGGCATCGGTGCCGGTGCCGGTCCCGGTACCGGCGGCGCTGGGATCCTGGGGGATGGACCCGTTCACATCAGCCTCCTGCACAGGCACAGGGTAGAGCGGTCGGTGTCATCGCGTCAGCCCTTGCGCGTGACGTCGGCGATCAGTGCCGCGGCGACGTCACGCAGCTTCACACTGGTGTCCTGCGAGCGGCGCCGCAGCATCCCGAACGCCTCGGCGGCGCTGGTCCCGTCGCGGCCCATGAGCACGCCGATGGCCTGGTCGATGGTCGACCGTGACCGCAGCGCGGTCTCGAGATGGCGTTCGCGTGCCTCGCGGTCGGCCAGCAACAGCGCCATCGCGACGGCCCCCGCGGCCTGGTCACCGAACCGGGACGCCTCGGACTGGTCCGCGGCGCTGAGCCCGCCGGCCCGACGGTGGTAGAGGGTGAGTGCCCCGACACTGCGGTCCGGCACGCGTAGTGGCACCGACAGCACCGCCCGGATCCCCTCCTGCCGGCCGGCACGGACGAACGCGGGCCACCCGCGCTCGGCCACGGCGAGGTCGAGTACGACCACCGCGGCGCCGTCCCGGAGGCACTGCAGCGACGGTCCGGCCCCGCCGGCGTACTGCACGTCGTCCATGCGGCGAGCCAGCTCGTCGCTCGCGGCCCCCTGCAGCGGGGACTCGGGGCCGGATCGGACGGTGACACCGCAGGAGCGGCCCCGCGTGTCCGGGCCTGCGGCGCGACGCGCCACCTCGACGAGGAACTCCTCGACCCCCGCGGCCCCCAGCAGGATCGACTGCAACTCGAGCGCGACATTGCGGAGATCATGATCGTGCGATGCCACCACGTGCCCGGCTCCCGAGTTCGCCAACGTCAGCCCGCGGGTTCCCGCAGGCCGAGCGCCGCACTGTCGGACGCCATCACTTTCTGGACACACCTGCCGGCCGCGACGGGCCCGACCGACTCGACCACCTTAGCGCCAGCTGCTACGTGCGGTGGTCGTCGACCTCGTCGGCGTAGGCCACCGGGTGCGGCGTCCCCCGTTCGAGGAAGTACTCGTTGAGCGCCTGCGCGATCAGGTCGTGTTCGAGTTCGGGCAGGTCGTGGGCGTGCAGTGCCGCGTGGAGGCGCTCGAACGGCATCGCCCCGCCCACTCCGACGTAGCGCAGCCACAGGCTCTCCACCGTGAGCTTGGACTGGGCGAACCCGGCGCGCAGCACGCTGCTGCGGATCCGGCGCTGCCCGCGGTGCGCCGACCCGGCTCCCCGATGCGGGACCGGCGCGCCCGCGGACGCGTGCGTGATCATCCGGCAGGCGTGGGTGATCAGCTCGGCGTTGTTCGTGGCGGGAGTTCCGTCCGGCAGCTCCAGCACGTCCTGCAGGCCGATCCGCGTCGCCATCCCCCGGATCGCGGCCATGTGCAGCACCGACCAGGCCGCGGCGCTGCGGCCGTGCATCAGGACCGGGCTCGCGGGCCCGGCGAGTGTGGTCAGCAGCGCCACCGCCGCCGCGGGTGCGGTCCGCGGGTCGGCATCGGTGATCTCCACGACGAGCCGCGCGACGTCGACCGCGCGGGGCCGGGCCAGGTAGCGCCGCGCGTCGCCTGCGGACCGCACGGCGGCCTCGATCCGGACCCCACGCTCCTGCAGCGCGGCGGCGATCAGGTCCGCGCCGTCCTCCTGCCACGTGACGGTGGCGCTGTCGGGAACCACGGTCCACGAGCGCACCGCCGCTGCGCTCTGCGCGGCGTCGGACGCGGGTAGGGCTCCGACGGCGACCCCGATCGCGATTCCTGGCACCGCCTTGCGGACCGCGGTGAGCGCCCCGGCCACGTGGTCGGCGGCGAGGGTGTCGGCGCCGTCGGGCGTCTTCGGGTGCAGGTGGATCTCGTCGGCGCCCGCGGCGACGGCAGACACCGCCGCGGCGGCGAGCTCGGTAGCCGTCCAGGGAACGTGCGCGCATTCCTCGCGGGTCCGGGTGCCGTTCAGGCAGACCTGCATCGTCTCGTAGCACCTCCTTCAGCCGCCCGGTCGCCTGCCCTCGGTCGACCGGGCCGCCCACGGTGGCGGGGCGCCACCCGACTGCACTCCAGTTGGCGGTACCCGCTTGAGCCGTCCGGCATCCCCGTGGCGGATGGTCAATCGGCGTCGAGTCGTGCTCGCAGGCCGGCGAGGGTCTGCGCGAGCAGGCGGGACACGTGCATCTGCGAGACCCCGACGCGCTCGGCGATCTGGGTCTGGGTGAGGTCACCGAAGAACCGCAGCAGGACGATCGTGCGTTCGCGGTCGGGAAGCTCGTCGAGCGCCTGGCGGAGGCTCTCGCGGTACTCGGCGGCCTCGAGCGCGCCGTCGACGCGACCCAGCCTGTCGCCGAGCTGCTGGTCGGTGCCGACCGTGGTGGCGTCGAGCGAGTCGGGGACGTAGGCGTGCTGCGCGCCGAGCGCGTCGATGATCTCCGCAACCGGCTCCTCCAGGTGCGCGGCGATCTCGCTGGGCCGCGGCGCCCTGCCGAGCGTGGTCGAGAGCGTTGCGACGGCATGGCGGATCGGACCCTGCAGGTCCTTGAGGCGGCGCGGCACCCGCATCGCCCACGCCCGGTCGCGGAAGTGACGGCGCATCTCGCCGGTGATCGTGGGGATCGCGAACCCCAGGAAGTCGATGCCGCGCGCCGGGTCGAACCGTTCCAGTGCGTTGAGCAGCCCGATGGCGCCCGCCTGCTCCAGGTCGGCGAGCGGCTCGCCGCGGCCGCCGTAGCGGCGGGCGATGTGGTGCACCACCGGCAGGAACCCGCGCACGAGCTCGTCGCACAGGTGCCGGCGGCGCGGGTCGTCGGCCGCGGCGTGCGCGTAGGCCTCCAGCAGCGGTTCGAGGTGCTCGTAGGGCTTGGTGGACCGTTCGGTGGCTTCGGCACCGCGTGAGTCGAGAGCACGGCGTGAGTCGAGAGCACGGCGTGAGTCGAGAGCACGGCGTGAGTCGACAGCACCGCGTGACCCGACGCGATCGGTGCGGGTACCGGCCTGCTGCATGGTCATCCCCGTCCGATGGCGGTGGCTGGCACCGGGACGGGGGGCGGCCGAACCGCGACAGCACGTCCAGGCAACTCACTGGCGCGGCTGTGGGTCCAACCGCGTTCTACGTTAGGGCGGTTCGGGGTGGGCGGCAACTCGGGGTATCCGGACGGGGCCCGCGCCGGCTCCGGATAGTCTTCGGCAACGGTCCGGCCCGTCGTCGCCTCGACGGGCCCGACCACGGCGTCCGACAGCGTGGCGCTCGGCTCGTGGACGACGTCCGCGAGCAGGGTTCGTCACGCCTGCAGGAGGCCGAGCATGGACACATCGGGTCAGCGCGCGCCCGATCGGAACGCCAACGTGACGGTGGAGCTGCAGTCCCTGCTGCTGGGCACCGACGGCGTCGAGGTCTTCCTCGCCGAGGTGGCCCGCTGGGCCGCGGGCACGGTGGAGCACGCGCAGTCGTGCGGGGTCACGGTGCAGGCCACGCCCACCTCCCGCATGCTCGGAGCCACCACCGACGAGTTCGCCCGGCGGATGGACGCCGTGCAGTACGACGTCGACGATGGGCCCTGCCTGCACTGCCTGCGCGCGGGCCATCCCGTCCTCGTCGAGGACATCGCGTCCGACCGGCGCTGGGTCGCCTTCGCGCGGCGGGGTCGCCGAGAGGGTGCCGCCGCGTCGCTGTCGGTCCCGCTGATGGTCCAGGGCCGGGCGGTCGGGGCGTTGAACCTCTAAAGCCGCACCCCGTTCGGGCTCAGCGCGGCCGACCAGGCCCGGGCGCTGCAGTTCGCCGCCCAGGCCGCCGGCGCGGTCGGGCTCGCGCTGCGGCTCGCGGGGTGCGCGGCCACTTCCTCGAGCGCGGCGTCGGCACCGGTGACGGCCACGCGGGGCCGACCGGGTGGCGTGCCGCCCGCCGATCGCGTCAGCGCCGGGTGGCCTGCAGGATCGCGGTTCGGCTGTCGTTCCCGGCCCCGCCGAAGGTGGCCCGCTCGAACTGCTGGTGTGGGATGACCGGCTGCGCCGACACCTCGCGCGCCGGTCCGGTGAACCACTTCCGCGCCGACAGCAGGTACCAGCCGCCGAACAGCAGCAGCGCACCTCCCACCGTCAGCGGTGCGTAGTTCACGACGTCCCAGTCGAAGTCGCTCGCCCACGGCACGCCGCGGGGTGAGACGGGCAGCAGGAACAGCACACACACGACGGTGATCCACGCGACGGCGAGCGGGGCGATCCACCGGTAGTGCCGTCCGAGGCTCCAGGCGCCGGGCTCGAACGACGAGCCGGCGCGGATCCGCAGGATGATGGGGAGCGCGAACGCGATGTAGAGGCCGATCACGGCGATCGAGGTGCCCACGAGGTAGCCGATGGCGCCGTTGGCCAGCGTCGGCAGCATCAGCGCCCAGGCCACCACCGAGATGGCGATGACCGCGTTGACCGGAACCCGGTTGGCGTTGACCTTGCGCCAGCTCCGCGAGCCCGGCACCGCGTTGTCGCGGGAGAACGCGAACATCATCCGCGACGCCGACGTCACCGAGGCCGTGCCGCAGAAGAACTGGGCCACCACGGCGATGAGCAGCAGGAACTCCGCCCAGGCGGCACCCATGGACGTGGTCCAGATGTAGATCACCGCGTTCGCGCCGGCGTCGAGGGTGCCCTGGACGTCGGGGACCGCGAAGGTGAGCGCGACGAGCAGGACGAAGCCGAAGGCGACCGAGACGACCACCGACATGACCATGCCCAGCGCCGCGGACCGCGACGCCGCGCGGGTCTCCTCGCTCATGTGGGCCGAGGCGTCGTAGCCGGTGATCGTGTACTGGGCCATCAGCAGGCCGAGCCCGAAGACGAACCAGAAGCCGATGCCGTCGAAACCGGAGTTGTTGATCGTCTCGCCGAAGACGAACGCCACCGACTGGTGGTGGCGCGGCACCACCAGCAGCAGCACCACGATCATGAGGACACCGGCCATGTGCCACCACGCCGAGAGCGTGTTGAGCCGGGCGAGCAGGTTGACGTTGAGCAGGTTCAGGGCGAGGTGCGCGGCCATGATCACGGTGAACGTGATGAAGATGGCGCCGGTGTCGGTACCGACGAGTCCCGGGAACCACAGGTTGAACAGCGCCGTGGTGAACGTGGCGGCGCCGTAGTCGATGGACGCGGTGACGGCGATCTGGCCGATGAGGTTGAACCAGCCGGTGAACCAGCCCCATGCCGGGCCGCCGAGCTTGGACGCCCAGAAGTACAGCGCGCCCGCGGTCGGCATGGCCGATGCGATCTCGCCCATCGCCATCGCCACGAGCACGCAGAAGCCGCCGACGAGCAGCCAGCCCCAGGTGATGGCGACCGGGCCGCCGTAGTTGAACGCGAGGTAGTACGACGTCAGGCAGCCCGCGAGGACCGAGATGATCGTGAAGGAGATCGCGAAGTTGGAGAAGCCGCCGAACTCGCGGTACAGCACCTGCGCGTAACCGAGGCGCTGCAGGAGTGCCTCGTCGCTGCTGGTCGTGGTGCCTACGTGGGTGTTCTTGGCCTGCATGCCGGCCTTTCGGGGGAGCGGTGCGTGGGGAGCGCGCCGTGGGGGCGGGGAGGGCCTATCCGGTGCGCCGGATCAGCCCGATCTGGCGGCCGCAGTCCAGCAGCGCCAGCGTGTGCGAGTGGCGGGCACCGAGTGACTGCTCGGCGTCGTTGATCGCCGAGGTCAGCCCGGAGTAGGCGGACTCGACGGCACCCGCAGCGGCCTGTGCGAGCGCCAGTCCCATCCGAGAGGTCAGGGTGTCGGGGTGTGCGGGGCCGAGCGTGCGGCGGCGCTGCACGGTCACGACCTGTGACAGCTCGACGGCGTCGTCGACGCTGCCGGTCATGCGGTAGGCGGCGGCGAGCGCGTCGCGGGCGGTGAGGGTGCGGGGGTCCTCCTCGCCCAGTACGCGGGCGCGATCGGCCAGGTTGGCGACCATGAGCGTGATGCCCTCGCGCTTGCGGCCTGCCACGACGCAGGCGACGGCCAGGTTGCCGCCGACCGTCAGCGTCCCGACGTGCTCGGTGCCCAGGATGGCGCGGCAGTCGGCCAGCGTCCGGGCGAACAGCGGGATCGCCTCCTTGTGACGGTCCGAGGCGCACAGCGCCGCGGCGTCCGCGTTGCGGGAAGCGAGCTCGTTGACGTCGTCTCGGGCCGCGTCCATCTCCTGCGAGGCCGAGCGACCTGCTGGCCGCGTCATGCGTTCCATTCCGATTCACCCGACTGGTCACTCTGAACACTACGTACGGTGACGTGGTGAGGCAGTTGAGCAGGGGAGGTCGGTACGCGTCAAGCCTCTGGAGCAAGGTGTGAAACAAAATTCACAGCGTGTAGTGCCGATCCGCTTTTCGATGTAGACCATTCGAGTGAATGCCTCGACAGTGGAGCATCGTGGCGATGATTGCGCCGTGGTGGGCGGCCGAACGGCCCAGCCGGCCGGGTCGGTGGCGTGCTTGTGAGCGTGCGAGTGCCTCGCTACTGTTCCGGAAGCGAAGAAAGCGCTTTCTATCGAAAGGGATGCCGCGTTGAACGGCCTCTACGTGATGGATCCCCGCAAGTTCGACGATGTCTACGGGCCGCAGGAGCGCACGGCCATCGAGGCCCACCTGATCATCGGATCGCCGCCGCTCGGCGCGGCCGAGCTGGACCCGGCGCTGCTCGCGGACGTGAACGTGCTCGTCACGGCGTGGGGCGGCCCGCGGCTCACCGCCGAGCTCCTCGACGCCGCGCCGAAGCTCGAGCTGGTGCTCTACGGGGCGGGCTCGATCCGCCCGATCATCACCCCGCAGGCGTGGGAGCGCGGCGTGCGGATCACCTCGGCCGCCGCCGCCAACGCGGTGGCCGTCGCCGAGTTCGCGCTGGCCCAGATCCTGTTCTCGATCAAGCACGGCTGGCGGTACCTGCTCGCCGCGCGCGCGGCGGCCGCGCCGGTGCGACACGGTGCCGAGCGCGGCGCCAACGGGGCGGTGGTCGGGCTGGTGGGGCTGGGCGCCACCGGCCGTTCCACCGCGGCGCTGCTGGCCCGCCACGATGTCGAGGTGCAGGCGTTCGACCCCCACGCCACCGCCGCGACAGCAGGCGAGCTCGGCGTGCGGCTGGTCGGGATCGAGGAGCTGTTCGCCACCTCCGACGTGGTGAGCCTGCACGTGCCGCTGCTCGTGGAGACGCGCGGCATGGTGGGCGCCGCGCTCCTGCGGTCGATGCGCCGGGACGCCACGCTGATCAACACCGCCCGTGGCGGCCTGATCAGGGAGGACGAGCTGGTGGCGACGCTGATCGAGCGTCCGGACCTGTTCGCCGCGCTCGACGTCACCGACCCGGAGCCGCCGGTGTCGGGCTCGCCCCTGTTCACGCTGCCCAACGTCGTGGTCACCCCGCACATCGCGGGCAGCCTCGGCCTGGAGTGCCGCCGCCAGGGCGCGATGATGGCGCAGGAGCTGGCCCGCTACTGCGCGGGCGAGCCGCTGCTGCACGAGGTCACCGAGCCCGCGTTCGCGAGAACCGCATGACGTTCACGCTGGTCATGCTCCCCCCGCAGCAGGCGGCACTGGCCGGCTGGCCGGCCCGGCTGGAGGCCGCGGTGCCCGGGGTCCGGGTGCTGGTGCCCGAGACGGCCACCGCCGCCGCCGCCGCGCTGTCGGACGCGGACGCCGCGCACGGGGCCCTGCCACCGGAGCTGCTGGTACACGCGCGGCGCCTGCGCTGGCTGCAGGCGCCCCAGGCCGCGCCGCCGCCGGGGTTCTACACCCCGGAGCTGATCGCGCATCCGGTCATCGTCACGAACATGCGCGACACCTACACCGACCAGGTCGCCCACCACACCCTCGCGATGGTGCTCGCGCTCGCCAGGGGGCTGCCGCGCTACGGGCGGGACCAGACCGCTGCCCGCTGGGACCCGCGGATGGAGCCCGGTGCGGTGCTGGCGCTGCCGGGCGCGACCGCGCTCGTCGTCGGCGTCGGCGCGATCGGCGCCGAGGTGGGCAGGCTGCTCACGGCGTTCGGCACCCGCGTGATCGGCGTCGACGGCAGGCGCACCGAGGCCCCGCCCGGGTTCGCCGAGCTGCACCCGGCCGACGCGCTGGACACGCTGCTGCCCGCCGCCGACATCGTCGTCGTGACGGTGCCGCACACCCCGGTCACCGAGGGGATGTTCGACGCGCCGCGGCTCGCGCTGCTGCGCCCGTCGGCGTTCTTCGTCAACATCGGCCGCGGACCGACGGTCGTGCTCGACGCCGTGGTCGCGGCGCTGGCCGCCGGCCGGCTCGCGGGCGTCGCGCTGGACGTCTACGAGACCGAACCGCTGCCGCCGGAGCACCCGCTGTGGGCGCGCCCGGACGCGCTGCTCACCCCGCACGTCGCGAGCGCGGGCACCCCCGCCGACGAGCGGCGCTTCGCCGTCCTGCTGGAGAACGTGCGCCGCTTCGCCGCGGGGGACCCCTTGCTCAACGTGGTGGACAAGGCGAGCTGGCACTGACGGTTCGGGTCAGCCAGGGACTCAGTCGGTGCCGGACTCCATCGCCGCGTTGTCGAGCAGCTCGTCGGCGGGGATCTCGCCGCGGCTGGCGATCGCCTCGGCGCCGCCCTCGGCCATGTCGCCGATGAGGCCGGTGCCGGTGAGCTGCGGCGTGACGACCAGCGCCGGGTGCGTGTTACCGACCATGCCGAGCCCGGAGTACTGCTCGAGCTTCGCGCGGGAGTCGGCGATGTCGAGGTTGCGCATGGTGAGCTGGCCGATGCGGTCGACGGGGCCGAAGGCCGAGTCCTCGGTGCGCTCCATCGACAGCTTGTCGGGGTGGTAGCTGAACGCGGGACCGGCCGTGTCGAGCACGGAGTAGTCCTCACCGCGGCGCAGCCGCAGCGTCACCTCGCCGGTGATGGCCGTGCCCACCCAGCGCTGCAGCGACTCGCGCACCATCAGCGCCTGCGGGTCGAGCCAGCGACCCTCGTACATCAGCCGGCCCAGCCGGCGCCCGCTGTCGTGGTAGCTGGCGAGGGTGTCCTCGTTGTGGATCGCGTTGACGAGCCGCTCGTAGGCCGCGTGCAGCAGCGCCATGCCGGGCGCCTCGTAGATGCCGCGGCTCTTGGCCTCGATGATCCGGTTCTCGATCTGGTCGGACATGCCCATGCCGTGGCGGCCGCCGATGGCGTTGACCTCCAGCACCAGGTCGACGGCGGAAGCGAACTCCTTGCCGTTGACGGTGACCGGGCGCCCCTGCGCGAAGCCGATCGTGACGTCCTCGGCCGCGATCTCGACGGCCGGATCCCAGAACCGCACACCCATGATCGGCTCGACGATCTCGACGCCCACGTCGAGGCGCTCCAGCGATTTGGCCTCGTGCGTGGCGCCCCAGATGTTGGCGTCGGTGGAGTAGGCCTTCTCGGTGCTGTCGCGGTAGGGCAGCGTCCGGGCGAGCAGCCACTCCGACATCTCGGTGCGACCACCGAGCTCGCGCACGAAGTCGGCGTCGAGCCACGGCTTGTAGATCCGCAGCGAGGGGTTGGCGAGCAGGCCGTAGCGGTAGAACCGCTCGATGTCGTTGCCCTTGAACGTGGAGCCGTCGCCCCAGATCTGCACGTCGTCGTCCTGCATCGCGCGCACCAGCAGCGTGCCGGTGACGGCCCGGCCCAGCGGTGTGGTGTTGAAGTAGGTGCGACCGCCCGAGCGGATGTGGAACGCGCCGCACGCGAGTGCCGCCAGCCCCTCCTCCACGAGCGCCTCGCGGCAGTCGACCAGGCGGGCGACCTCCGCACCGTAGGCGGTGGCGCGGCCGGGCACCGAGGCGATGTCGGGCTCGTCGTACTGGCCGATGTCGGCGGTGTAGGTGCAGGGCACGGCGCCCTTCTCGCGCATCCACGCGACCGCTACCGAGGTGTCGAGACCTCCGGAGAAGGCGATCCCGACACGTTCACCGACAGGCAGGGAGGTAAGTACCTTGGACACGGGTGCAACTATATGCGCAGCAGTGCATAACGATGCAACGGGGTCCCTTACCGGGTATCGGCGGGATGGTGCACCGAGTCGCGGACGATGAGCTCGGTGCGCACGGTGATCGTGCTGCCCGGCTGCGCGGCGTCGGCGCCCATGGCGATCCGGCCCGCGCGCCGTCCGAGCTCCTCGAACGGCACCCGCACGGTGGTGAGCGCCGGCACCGTGTCCCCGCTGACGGGGAGGTCGTCGAACCCGGCCACCGACAGCGCCGCGGGCACCGCGATCCCGAGCTCCCTGGCGGCTGCGAGCACCCCGGAGGCGGCCTGGTCGTTGGCGGCGATGATCGCGGTCGGCGGCGCGGACCGCTGCAGGAGCGCGGGCGCCAGCTGCAGCCCCGCGTCGCGGCCGAACGAGCCGGCGACGACCGGTCCCGGTGCCAGCCCGGCCGCGCGCATCGCGTCGAGGTGACCGGCGAGGCGCGCGTCGGTGGTGGTGTTGGCGGGCGGCCCGGTGAGGTAGGCGATGTGTCGGTGCCCGAACGCCGTGAGGTGGCGGGTGAGCGTCTCGGCGCCGCGCCGGTTGTCGACGTCCACCGCGACGGCCGGGGTGTCGGGCAGCAGCGGTCGCCCGCAGAAGACCACCTGCATGCCCGCGCCGTGGGCGCGGCGGATCAGCGCCGAGAGCCGCTCGACGTGCTCGGGCCCGCCCGACTGGCCGCCGGTGATCACCACGGCGCGGGCCCGCTGGCGCATCAGCAGCTCCAGGTAGCGCAGCTCCTCCTCCGGCGTACCGCCGGTGTTGGCGATGATCGTGAGCAGGTCGAGCCCGCTGACCTGGCTCTGCACGGCGCCGGCCAGCAGCCCGAAGAACGGGTCGGCGACGTCGTTGACCAGCACGCCCACGACGTCGGACGTGCTGCCGGCCAGCGAGCGCGCATGGGCGTTGACGACGTAGTCGAGCTCCTGAACCGCGCGCAGCACCCGGGCCCGGGTCCGCGTGGCCACCGGGTAGTTGCCGTTGAGGACACGCGAGACCGTGGCCGCCGACACCCCGGCGCGATCGGCGACGTCGGCGAGGGTGACCGTCATGGCGGGGAGACTACTTCGCGATCAGATCGACGTAGCGCTTGCACATCGTGGCCAGCACCGTGTCGGGCGGGGTCTCCCAGACCGACCGGTTGAAGATCTCCACCTCGATGTCGCCGCGGTAGCCCGCCGCCGCGACGGCGTCGGTGAGCGGGGCGAAGTCGATGTGGCCGTCGCCCATCATCCCGCGCCCCAGCAGCACGTCGGCCGGCAGCGGCGTGACCCAGTCGCTGACCTGGTAGGACGCGATCCGCTCGCCTGCGCGGGCGATCTGGTCCAGCACGGCGGGGTCCCACCACAGGTGGAAGGTGTCGACGACGACCCCGACCTGCTCCACCGGGAACCGCTCCGCCCAGTCCAGCGCCTGCCCGAGTGTGGACAGCACGGCCCGGTCGGCGCAGTACATGGGGTGCAGCGCCTCCAGCGCCAGCCGCACGCCGAGCTCGCCCGCATACGGTGCCAGCTCGCCGACGGCGTCGAGCACGGCGGCGCGGGCCCCGGCGAGGTCGGTGGAGCCGGCCGGCAGGCCGCCGACCACGAGCACCAGACAGGGTGCCCCGAGCGCGGCGGCCTCCTCGATCGCGGCGCGGTTGTCGGCGATCGCCGCGGCCCGCTCCCGGGGGTCGGTGGCGGTCAGGAAGCCGCCCCGGCACAGCGACGAGACCCGCAGGCCGGCGTCGGTGACGTACCGCGCTGCCGCCTCCACGCCGATCTGCCCGACGTGCTCGCGCCACAGCCCGATGGCCGGGATCCCGGCGCGCACGCAGGCGTCGACGGCGTCGGTGAGCGACGCGTCGCGGATCGTGAACTGGTTGAGCGAGAGCCGATCCAGGTTCACTGGTCGATCCCCGCCACCTGCAGGAACGCCGCGACCCGGCGGGCGGCGCGCTCGGGTTCGGCGAAGAGCCCGAGCTCGTCGGCGAGCCGGTAGGCCTCCGCGAGGTGCAGGACGCTGCGCCCGGACTGCAGCCCGCCGACCATCGTGAAACCCCGCTGGTGCCCCGAGAGCCACGCGAGGAACGCGATACCGGTCTTGTAGTACTGCGTGGGTGGCGCGAACAGGTGCCGGGCCAGCGCGGTGGTGGCGCCGAGCGCGTCGAAGCCCGCGAGGTCGCCACGGTCGAGCGCCTGCAGCGCGGTGGACGCCGCCGGCGCGATGGCGGCGAAGACGCCCAGCAGCGCGTCGCTGTGGCGCCCGCCCTCGTCCCTGATGAGCTCCGGGTAGTTGTAGTCGTCGCCGGTGTAGAGGCGCACCCCGGCCGGGAGCCGGTCGCGGACCTGGCGCTCCAGCGCGGCGTCGAGCAGCGAGACCTTGATGCCGTCGACGCGGCCCGGGTGCTGCGCGATGAGCGTGAGCACCGAGTCGGCGGCGTCGGCGATGTCGCCGCTGCCCCAGTAGCCGGTGAGCGCGGGGTCGAACATCGGCCCCAGCCAGTGCAGGATCACCGGCCGGTCGGCCATCTCGATCAGCGGCGCGTAGACCTCGTGGTACTCCAGCGGGCTGCGCGCGACGGCGGCGAGCTGGCGGCTGGCCATGAGGATCACCGTGGCGCCCGCGTCCTGGACGAACGCGACCTGCTCGGCGTAGGCGCAGCGGATCTCCTCCAGCGTGCGGGCCGCCGGCATGTGGTCGGTGCCCGCGCCCGCGGCGATGGCGCCGCCCACGGCACGGGCCTCGCGGGCCGAGCGCGTGATCAGGGTGCGGGTGGCCGACCAGTCCAGGCCCATTCCGCGCTGTGCGGTGTCCATCGCCTCGGCGACACCGAACCCGTAGGACCACAGGTGGCGCCGGAAGGCCATCGTCGCGCCCCAGTCGACGGCGGCGGGGGCACCCGGTGCGTTGGCGCCGCGGGCGTCGGCGGCGACGTGCGCTGCGGCATAGGCGATCCGCTCGCGGAACGGGCCGGCCGGCCGCGTCCACGGGCCGGGGTCGTTCGGGCGGTGGCGCACCGTGCCGCCGCCGGGACGGGGGAGCACGACCGACGTGGCGCCGCCGACGACGACGCTCACTGGTCGGTGTCCAGCGGCTCGATCTCGATGCGGCGGCCCTGCTCCGACGACGCGAGCCCGGCCTGGGCGAGCTGGATGCCACGAGCCCCGGACAGCACGTCGTGCGCGTGCGGGGCGTCCTCGACGACGTGGCGGACGAACTCCTCCCACTGCACCTTGAAGCCGTTGTCGAACGTGCCGTTGTCGGGGATCTCGGTCCACTGGTCGCGGAACGCCTCGGTGGTGGGCTGGTCCGGGTTCCACACCGGGCGCGGGGTCGCGGAGCGGTGCTGCGCGCGGCAGCCCCACAGGCCCGCGACGGCGCTGCCCTCGGTGCCGTCGACCTGGAACTCCACGAGCTCCTTGCGGTCGACGCGCACGCACCACGACGAGTTCACCTGCGCGACGACGCCGCCGGCGAGCTCGAAGATCGCGTACGCGGAGTCGTCGGCCGTGGCGGCGTAGGGGGCGCCGTGCTCGTCGACGCGCTCCGGGATGTGGGTGACGGCGCGGGCGGTGACGGCCTCGACCTGGCCGAACAGGCTCTCCAGCACGTAGCTCCAGTGCGCGAACATGTCGACCACGATGCCGCCGCCGTCCTCGACGCGGTAGTTCCACGACGGGCGTTGGGCCTGCTGCCAGTCGCCCTCGAAGACCCAGTAGCCGAACTCGCCGCGCACCGACAGGATGCGGCCGAAGAAGCCGCCCTCGATCAGGCGGCGCAGCTTGAGCAGGCCGGGCAGGTAGATCTTGTCGTGCACCACCCCGGTCTTGACGCCCGCGGCACGGGCCAGCGCGGCGATCTCCAGTGCCTCGTCCACCGTCTCGACGACGGGCTTCTCGGCGTAGGTGTGCTTGCCCGCCTCGATGGCCGCCACCAGCGCCTTGTGCCGCACGCTGGTGAGCTGCGCGTCGAAGTAGACGTCGATGGACGGGTCGTCGAGCACGCCGGCGAGGTCGGTGGAGTACTCGGCGATGCCGTGGGTGCGCGCGATCCGGCTCAGTGCCGACTCGTTGCGTCCCACCAGCACCGGCTCGAGCACGACCCGGCGACCGTCGGAGAGCACCACCCCGCCCTCGTCGCGGATGGCCAGCACCGACCGGACCAGATGCTGCCGATAGCCCATCCGTCCGGTGACGCCGTTCATCGCCACGCGCAGCACCACATCCTGGTCCACGGAACCTCCTGATCGACAACGGGACGGTAAGCGCTTACTAGCCTAGTGGGCGAGGGCCGGGATCCGCTCCCGGACCATCGCGTAGAGGGGCACCGACAACGCCATCACGGCGGCCGCGGTGAAGACGCCCGGCGCCCAGCTGCCGGTGACGTCGCGCAGCAGCCCGCTGACCACCGGGCTCGCCACCGCGCCGATCTCGGCGACGAGGTTGAAGATGCCGAACGCCGACCCGCGCTGGGCGTCGGGCACGAGATCGCCGACGATCCCGTGCACCACCGGCTGCAGCGCGTTGAAGAACAGGCCGGAGGTGAACAGGATCATCCCGAGCAGGATCAGCGACGGGCGCCCGGACAGGACGCTCAGGCCGAACGCCACGGCGAGCAGCGTGTGGGCCACCGCGCAGGCGATGGCGAGCGACTTGCGGCCCTTGCCGCGGCGGATCTGCCGGTCGGCGAGCCAGCCGCCCACCGGGAACCCGATGATGCCGGCGCCCGCGTTGAACGCCGCGGTCAGCCCGGCGGCGACGAGGCTGCTCTGCGCGCTCTCCTTGACGATCTGCACCGACCAGAAGCTGAAGAACCACAGGTTCCACATGACCGCGATGAACGCGATGCAGATCAGCCAGACGTCGCGGGTCAGCAGGGTGGTGGCGTGGCCGGAGCGCCGGACGTCGCGCACGACCACGGCGATGACGATCGCCGCGAGCACCCCGGAGCCGATCGCGGTGACCCAGTCGGGCCAGTGGAGCGACTCGGCGAGCAGGAACAGCGCGATGATCGCGACGGCCGTCGGCGCCGAGTAGCCGATCAGGCGCAGCGTCGGCGCTCCGAGGCGCAGCGGCCGGTCACCGCGGGCGCGGAAGAACGCCAGCGTGCCGAGCGCGACCAGCAGGGACACGGCTCCGAAGACGAACAGCGGCATGGCCCACGCGTGCCCGCCCATGCCCAGCGCCGTGCCCGCGTTGATCAGCAGCGGGGTGGCGAGCAGCCCGACGGTCAGGCCGATCGCGAGCCCGGAGATCACCACCCCGAGCCCGATGGTGCGCCGCGCCGGGGGAGTGTGCGCCATGACCAGCGTGCGGTCGTTGGAGTAGAAGACGCCCTCGCCCAGTCCGGTGAGCACCCGCGCCGCCACGAACGCGACCAGCCCGGTGACCAGGCCGGACACCAGCGTCAGTACGCCGGCCCACAGCAGCGAGACCACCAGCATCTCGCGGTGGCCCAACCGGTCGCCCAGTCGCCCGCCCGCGTACTGCGTGAGCATGTAGCCGGTGAAGAACATCGAGCCGATGAGGCCGCCGAGCGTGGCGGGGTTCGCGGCGTCACCGATGAAGCCGGCCTTGTTCTCGATCATCCAGGCCACCACGGGGCCGGTGACGGTGCGGTCGGCGTAGCTGACCAGCCAGCCGAGCAGCAGCACGCCCCACAGCGCCCGGTAGCCCCCGCTGAAGATCGGCCGCCCGGAGCGGGCGTCGCGCGCGGTGCTGATCGCCATGCGTCCTCCCAAGGCGCGAATAGAAAGCGCTTGCTATCTTCACGTCCGGCGACGGCCCCGTCAAGTTCGCCCACACCGCGGCGCCGGTCGCATCGGCGCCGCACTTCGCACACCGTCGCCGGTCCTCGCACAGTGTCGGCGGTGTGCGAGGACGGGCGAGGGTGTGCGAGGACGGGCGAGGGTGTGCGCGGACCTACCCGGCGTCGTGTCGCGAAGTCGTCACCCGGCAGCAGTCATGCGGCGGTGGGGTGGAAGGTGTCGGGGTCGGCCTGCTTCCAGTCCTGCGCCCACTCCTTCGGCGCGTCGTGGAGCAGCTCGCCGGGGGAGAGCCAGTCGAACAGGTCGGCGTAGGAGTGGGTGTCCATGTGCCCGATGCGGCGGCGCAGCTGCTCGGGGCGCAGCTCGGCGGGCCCGTGCACGCCCATCGACGCCATGATCTGCTGCGCCTCGGCGACGGTGGCCTGCTGGAAGCGCTGCACCCGCAGTGCCTTGTCCTCGACGTCGAGCGCGCGGGCCCGCCGCGGGTCCTGGGTGGCGACACCCACCGGGCACTTGTTGGTGTGGCAGCGCTGCGCCTGGATGCAGCCGGTGGCCATCATCATCGCGCGGGCGGCGTTGGTGTAGTCGGCACCCTGGATGATCCGCTTGACGATGTCGGAGCCGTTGGCGACCTTGCCGGACGCGCCGACCCGGATCCGGTCCCGCAACCCGACGCCCACCAGCGCGTTGTGCAGCGTCATCAGACCCTCGGTCAGCGGGGTGCCGACGTGGTCGGAGTACTCCGGCGGCGCCGCCCCGGTGCCGCCCTCGGCGCCGTCGACCACGATGAAGTCCGGTGTGGTGCCCTCGGCGAGCATCGCCTTGCAGATCGCGAGCGCCTCGGCGCGGGATCCGATGCACAGCTTGAACCCGGTGGGCTTGCCGCCTGCGAGCTCCCGCATCCGGGCGAGGAACAGCACGAGCTCGCGCGGGGTGGCGAAGACGCGGTGGGCGGCCGGGCTCAGGCACGTCTCACCGATCGTGACGTTGCGCGCCCGGGCGATCTCGGCGGTCACCTTCGCCCCGGGCAGCACCCCGCCCAACCCGGGCTTCGCGCCCTGGCTGAGCTTGAGCGCCACGCACTTCACGGCGTCGTGGGCGGACTTGTCGGCGAACAGGGCGGGATCGAAGTCGCCGGTGGCGGTGCGGGCGCCGAAGTAGCCGCTGCCCAGCTCCCACACCAGGTCGGCGCCGTGGCGCAGGTGGTACTCGGTGAGGCCGCCCTCGCCCGTGTCCTGCGCGAACCCGCCCAGCGCGGCACCCTTGTTCATCGCCAGCACCGCGTTGGCCGACAGCGCACCGAAGCTCATCGCCGAGACGTTGAGCAGCGCCATCGCGTAGGGCCGGGTGCACTCCGGGCCGCCGACCAGCACGCGGTGCGGAGCGGCGGGCGGCGCGACCGGAGCCGTCGAGTGCAGCAGGAACTCGTACCCGACGGCGTTGACGTCACGTTCGGTGCCGAACGGCTTCTCGCCCTGGATCCCCTTGGCGCGCTGGTAGATCAGGCTGCGGGTGTCGCGGTCGTACGGCCTGCCGTCGAAGTTGCGCTCGATGAAGTACTGCTGCAGCTCCGGGCGCACGGCCTCGAGCAGGAACCGCAGGTGGCCCAGCACCGGGAAGTTGCGCACGATCGAGCTGTGCGGCTGCACCACGTCGTGGATGCCGACGGCGAGCAGCGCGGCGACGGGGGCGGCGAGCACCCACCAGCCGGGTGACCACGCCAGCGCGGCCGCCACCGCCAGCGCGGTGAGGGCCGCGAACCCGCAGAGGATCACGATGCGCAGCACGGGGAGAAACTAGCGCGGGCCGCGTTCTCACCGCCGAGCGCTGCACCCGGTGAGGAAGTCCCGCAGCAGCGCGGCGGTCTCGGCAGGCGCCTCCTCCGGCAGGTAGTGGTCCGCCGCGACGCTGCGGCCACGCAGGTCCGAGGCGTAGCCGCGCCAGACGTCGAGGACGTCGTAGTGACGCCCGACGAAGCTGTGCTCGCCCCACAGCGCGAGCACCGGCGCGTCGACGGTGCGGCCGGCGTCGGCGTCGTCGTGCTCGAGATCGATCGTGGCCGCGGCCCGGTAGTCGGCGCACGAGGCTGCGATCGCGGCCGGGTCGGCGAAGCAGCGCACGTACTCGGCCATCGCGGCCGGGTCGAACGGGGTGCCCCCACCGTGGCGCGCCGTCATCCGGGCCCGGATCCAGAACTCCGGGTCGCCACCGATGAGCCGCTCCGGGATCCCGTTCGGCGCGGTGAGGAAGAACCAGTGGTAGTAGCCCTGGGCGAACGCCGCGTCGGCCGTCGCGTAGGCGTGGCGGGTGGGCACGACGTCGAGCACGGCCAGCGCGCGGACGGCGCCGGGATGGTCCAGCGCGAGGCGGTGCCCGACGCGGGCGCCGCGGTCGTGCCCGACCACCGCGAAGCGCTCGAACCCGAGCGCGCCCATGAGGAGCACCTGGTCGCGGGCCAGCGCGCGCTTGCTGTAGGCGGCGTCGCCGGGACCGGGGGCGGGCTTGGTGCTGTCGCCGTAGCCGCGCAGGTCGGCGAGCACCACCGTGTGGTCGGTCGCGAGCAGCGGCGCGACGTGGTGCCAGATCAGGTGGGTCTGTGGGTAGCCGTGCAGCAGCAGCACCGGCGGGCCGTCCCCGGCCACCGCGCAGCGGATACCGACACCGCCCGCATCGATCGTCCGGTACCGGAACGCCGCCGGGAGCGGCACGCTCACGGCAGGTACTCCAGCACGGCCCCGGTGAAATCCGTGGTGGTGGCGGTGCCGCCCAGGTCCGGCGTCCGGACGGGGGTCTTCGCCAGCACCGCGGTCATCGCCGTCTCGATCCCGGCGGCGGCGTCGGCGTGACCGAGGTGCTCGAGCATCAGCGCGGCCGTCCAGATCGCGCCGAGCGGGTTGGCGACCCCCTTCCCGGCGATGTCGGGGGCGGAACCGTGGACCGGCTCGAACATCGACGGGAAGTCGCGCTCGGGGTTGATGTTGGCCGACGGCGCGATCCCGATGCTGCCGGCGATGGCGGCGGCCAGGTCGCTGAGGATGTCGCCGAACAGGTTGGAGCCGACGATGACGTCGAAGCGGGCCGGGTCGAGCACGAGCTTGGCGCACAGCGCGTCGATGTGCTCGGAGCCCCAGGTGACCTCCGGGTGCAGCGCGGCGCGCTCGGCCACCACCTCGTCCCAGAACGGCATGGTGTGGATGATGCCGTTGGACTTGGTGGCCGAGGTCAGCCGCCCGTTCCTCCGCGCGGCCAGCGCGAAGGCGAAGTCGGCGATGCGCGTGATGCCGGCCCGGGTGAAGATCGACTCTTGGATGGCCGTCTCCTCGGGGAAGCCTCGGTTGAGCCTGCCGCCGATCTCGCCGTACTCGCCCTCGACGTTCTCGCGAACCACCACGAGGTCGACCTCACCCGCGACCGCCCGCCGCACCGGGCTCTCGACGCCGTCGAACACGCGGATCGGGCGCAGGTTGACGTACTGGCGGAACGAGCGGCGGAACGGGATGAGCAGCCCCCACAGCGACACGTGGTCGGGCACCCCCGGCGCTCCGACGGCACCGAGCAGGATCGCGTCGTGCCCCCGGACCTGGTCGAGCCCGTCGGCGGGCATCATCGCGCCCTCGCTGAGGTAGCGGGCGCACGACCAGTCGAACGCGTCGTAGTCGAACCGGATGGCGTGGCGCTTCCCGACGGCGTCGAGCACCGCGCAGGCGGCGGGCAGCACCTCCTGGCCGATGCCGTCGCCGGGGATGAGGGCGATCCGATGCGTCGTCATGGTTCCAGTCCACCCCGCGGCGCCCCGCCCCGTCCAAGACGAGAACCCGGCCCCGGGTATAGGCGCCGCCTATCGATCGACCGCGCCAACCTGGTGGCCACGGCGCCGATGTCGTGGGAGTCGGCGCGGTGGCTACGGGGTGGGCGCGGTCAGGGCCGCGGCGCGGAACGCGGCCGCCGCGGGGCTGGCGTCGGCCCGGCTCACCAGCGCCAGGTGCAGGTGCGCCGCCGGTTCCAGCTCCAAGACGACGGCGCCGGCGCGGCGTGCCAGCTCCGCCCACGACGCCGCCAGCACCGCCACCCCGACGCCCCTGAGCACCAGCGGCAGGATGGCCTCGCGCTGCTCGGACTCCACCACGACGGTCAACGCGACGCCCGCGGCCCGGAACTCCTCCACCAGCGCGCGCATGCCCGAGCCGTGCGGCCCGACGATCAGGCGCTGCCCGGCCAGCTGCTCGCGGCGCACCGGACGGCCCGCCGGGAACCGCCCGTCGGGCGGCGTGACCAGCACGAACCGCTGCATCCCGACGGTCTCGACGCGCACGCCCGCCGCCACCACCGGGGTGCTGCTGGCCAGCAACCCGACCTCGACGACGCCGGTGCGCACCAGCTCCACCACGCTGGCGGCGGTCGTCGCGGCCCGGATCGCGATCGCGAGCCCCGGATGGCGTGCGGTGAACCGCGCGATCATCGACCCGAGCGGCTCGACGCTCTGTGACGGCGTCGCCGCGACGTCGACGCGCCCGGACTCCAGCCCGGTCGTCGACGCGACGCTGGCCCGTGCCGTCGCGAGCCCCCGCACGACGTGGCGCGCCGGTTCGATCAGCGCCGTACCGGCGGGCGTCAGCACGACCCGGCGCCCGACGCGGTGGAACAGATCGGTGCCGAGGTCGCGTTCCAGCGTCCGGATGGCCTGCGACAGCGACGGCTGGGCCAGGAACAGCGCCTGCGCCGCCCGGTTGATCCCGCCGTGGTCGACGACCGCAAGGAAGTACTCCAGCTGCCGCGCGTCCATCGTGCTCCGATCCTTACGCCGGGGACCACCGCTCGCCGCGCAGCGCCTTGCGCACGAGGTCCAGCTCGACGTCGAGCATGTCAGCCATCCGCTCGGTACTGCTCGCGCCGTGGCCGCCGTCGAACCAGTCGAGCAGCGCGTCGCCCCCCGCCGCGGTGAGCCGGCGCGCGTACTCGGCCGCCTGCTCCGGCGGGGTGCGGGTGTCGTGGATGCCCTGGCTCAGCAGCACCGGCGCCCGGACGTTCTCGACGTAGGTGAGCGGCGAGCTGTAGCGGAACTTCTCGATCGCGGTCTCGGGGCTGCCGCCGATGAACCCGCGCCACGCCGCCTGCAGTGCCGGGTTCATGTCGTCGTAGGCCCGTTCCCAGTCGGCCATCGCGATGAACGCGAGCCCGCCCGCGAACAGCTCCGGGAGCCTTCCGAGGCTCAGCAGCGTCAGGAACCCGCCGTAGGAGGAGCCGGTGATGAACGTTTGGGTCGGTTCGGCGATGCCGCCCTCCACCAGCCATTGCCACGCGGCCTCGACGTCCTCCAGCTCGCGGTCCCCGACGGCGCCCCAGAAGCCCTCCCGGAACTCGCGGCCGAACGTGACCGAGCCGCGGTAGTTGAGCGACGCGAACCCGAATCCCTCGGCGAGCCACGCCTGCGCCGCCGGGTGGTAGCGGTCGACGAAGCACAGGTTCGGGCCGCCGTGCAGGTGCAGGATCATCGGGACGGGACCGGTGGTGCCGGGCGGGCGCGCCACCCACAGCTGCAACCGGGTGCCGTCGCGCGACACGACCTCCTCCGAGCGCAGCGCGACACCGGGCACCACGTTCTCGGGCGCGAGCAGGCTGCGCCGCCCGTCCCCACCGGGCGCCAGCACCTCCAGTGGCAGGTCCGTGCGCTGGCGCAGCAACCGGATCTCGCCGCCCGGCCCGTAGTGCGACGCCCAGATGTTGCTGGGTACGGCCGCCACGTCCGGCTCGAAGTACGCGCCGTCGGGATGCTCGACCCGCGTCAGCGCACCGGAGCCCAGGTCGTACTCGTGCACCCGGTGGATCCCGCGGTCGACGTGCACGAGCAGGAGCCGGCCGCCGTCGTCGGACCAGTCCAGCGGCACCAGCTCACCCGCCAGCTCCGGGGCGTCGACGTCGACCCGCTCGCCGGTGAGCGGGTTCCAGACCGCCGGCCGGGCGAAGCCGGTGCGCTCGGTGCTCACCAGCATCCGCGGGTCACCCGCGACGGGGGAGAAGCGCACACCCCGCACCGGTGCCAACGGCCCGTCCGACAGCACCCCGACGACGGCACCGCTCGCGGTGTCCACCACCGTGACGGCGAAGCGCCGGATGCCGGGATTGTGGTCGGTGGTGTCGATGCTCGCCAGCGCCGCGTCGGCCGCGACGAGGCTGTTCCAGGCCTCGTGGTCGCTGCGGTAGAGGCAACGGACCCCGTCGCGGATGATCCACAGCGCGAACCCGTCGCTGTTGGCCGGGTTGATCACCACCGCGGAGCCGTCGCGGGCGACGTCGACGCCGCGCATCGTGTAGGGCGCCATGTCCGGGGTCAGGTCGGTGGCGGGCGAGCCGTCGAGCGGGAACGACCACAGGTGCCCGATCTCGGTGCCGGTCGGGTCGTTCAGGACGAGGACCGAGCGGGCGTCGGCGGACAGGACCGGGCCCTCGAGGCTGTGCGGCAGGTTCGGCACGTCGACGAGCGTGCCGGTGGCGGGATCCCAGACCGCCACCTCCTGCGCCTTCGCGCCGATGGAGAGCACCAGCTCGGCATCGACGGCACCGGCGCAGCGGAAGGTGCCGCACCGGATGGGGGTGGCGAAGTGCTCGCGCCAGGAAACGTCAGAGGACATCGATCAGCTCCGGGTGGTGACAGGCGACCTGGTGGCCGTGCTCATCGGCGACGAGCGCGGGCACCTGGTCGGCGCAGGTCTGGGTGGCCTTCCAGCAGCGCGTCCGGAACCGGCAGCCCGAGGGCGGGTCGGCCGGGCTCGGGACGTCGCCGGTGAGGACGATGCGGGTGCGCGCGCGCTCGGCGCGCGGGTCGGGCAGCGGCACCGCCGAGAGCAGCGCCTGGGTGTAGGGGTGGTGCGGCTGCTCGTAGAGGCGGGCCGACGGCCCCTGCTCGACGATCCGGCCGAGGTACATCACCGCCACCTCGTCGCTGGCGTGGCGCACCACCGACAGGTCGTGGGCGATGAGCAGGTAGGTCAGGCCGAGGCGGTCCTGCAGGTCCTCGAGCAGGTTGATCACACCCGCCTGGATGCTGACATCGAGTGCGCTGACGGGCTCGTCGAGCACGATGACGTCCGGGTCGACGGCCAGTGCGCGGGCGATCCCGATCCGCTGGCGCTGCCCGCCGGAGAACTCGTGCGGGAACCGGCCGGCGTGCTGCGGGTCGAGCCCGACGAGGTCGAGCAGCTCCCGCACCCGCTCCTGCTCGTGGCCGCGGTGCAGGCCGTGGATGTCGAGCGCCTCGGTGAGGATCGAGCGGATCGTCATCCGCGGGTCGAGCGACGCGTAGGGGTCCTGGAACACCATCTGGATCCGCCGCCGCGCCGCCCGCAGCCGGCCGGGGGACAGGGAGGTGAAGTCCTCATCGCCCAGCTGCACGTGCCCCGCGGTCGGCTCGACCAGCCGGACGAGGCAGGCCGCGAGCGTGCTCTTGCCGCAGCCGGTCTCACCGACCAGCCCGAGCGTGGTTCCGCGCGCGATGCGGAGGTCGACGCCCGACACGGCCTGGACGGTGCCGGTACGGCGGCGCAGCAGCCCCGACCGGATGGGGTACTCCTTGACCAGGCCGGTCACCTCGATCGCCGCGACATCAAGAGCGGTCACGCGGTCGCCCCCTTCAGCTCGTCGAGTCGCAGGCAGGACGCGGAATGCGCGTCGCCGACAGGGGTGGGCACCGGCGTGGACGCGTCGCAGCGGCCGGCCACGGCATGGCGGCAGCGCGGATGGAACGCGCATCCCGACGGCCGGTTCAGCGGGCTCGGCGGCTGGCCCGGGATCCGGTAGAGGCGTTCGCCGTGGCGCCCGTCCAGGCGCGGCAGCGCGGCCAGCAGGCCCTGCGTGTAGGGATGGGCGGTCTCGTAGAAGATCGGCTCGATCGGGCCCTCCTCGACCTTGGTGCCCGCGTACATGACGAGCACGCGGTCGGCGACCCCGGCGACCACGCCCAGGTCGTGGGTGATCAGCAGGATCGCCGCGTCGGTGCGGTCCTGGATGCGCTCGATGACGTCGAGGATCTGGGCCTGCACCGTGACGTCGAGCGCCGTGGTGGGCTCGTCGGCGATGAGCAGGTCGGGCTCGTTGGCGATGCTCATGGCGATCATGACGCGCTGGCGCATGCCGCCGGAGAGCTCGTGCGGGTACTGACCCGCCCGTGTGGCGGGTGCCGGGATGCCGACGACGTCGAGCAGCTCGACGGCCCGGTCACGCAGTGCCGCCCTGCCGACGGTGCGGTCGTGCACGTGGATCGCCTCCGCGATCTGCTCGCCGACCGTGTGCACCGGCGTGAGTGCGGCCAGCGCGTCCTGGAAGATCATGGCGATCCGGTTGCCGCGCAGCTCGCGCAGCTGGTCCTCCGAGCGTCCGAGCAGCTCCTGGCCCTGGAACCGGATCGACCCCGTGATCGCGGCGCGCCGCGGCAGGATGCCCATGATCGCCATGGACGTGATGCTCTTGCCCGAGCCCGACTCGCCGACGATGCCCAGCGTCTGGCCGGGATCGACGGTGAACGACAGCCCGGACACGGCCGTGACGGGGCCGTCGTCGGTGGGGAAGGAGACGCCGAGGTCGGCAACCTCGAGCAGGCTCATGACCGTCCCCCCTGCGGATCGAGCGCGTCGCGCATCCCGTCGCCGAGGAAGTTGATCGACAGCGCGGTGAGCAGGATGAACAGGCCGGGGAAGTACAGGAGGTACACCTTGTCGGTGCCGATCAACCCGGACGCCTGGCTGAGCATGTTGCCCCAGCTCGACTCCGGTGGTTGCACGCCGTAGCCCAGGAAGCTCAGCGTCGACTCGATGATCACCGCCGTGGCGGCGCCGAGCGACGTGCTGACCGCGATCACGCCCGTCAGGTTGGGCAGGATGTGGCGCGCGATGATCCGCCGGTGGTTGGCGCCGAGCACGACGGCCGCCGCGACGTACTCCTTCTCCCGCAGCGACACCACCTGCCCGCGCACGACGCGCGCAACCGACGTCCAGCCGAGCGCGGCCAGCACCGGGACGATCGTGGTGGGGGTGTGGCCGAACCCCTCCAGCGCCACGGCCAGCACGACGATCCCGGGCACCACGAGGAACAGGTCGGTGACGCGCATGACGACCTCGTCGAGCCAGCCGCCGAAGTAGCCGGCTGCCGCGCCGAGCACCGTGCCGACCGTGGTGGACAGGACCGCGACCGACAGGCCGATGGCGAGCGAGATCCGGCCCGCGTAGAGGATCTCGGAGAGGTAGTCGCGGCCCAGCTCGTCGGTACCGAGCCAGTGCGCGGCCGACGGGGCGACGGGTCCGAGCGCGAGGTCCTGGGCGTTGCGGGCGAACGGGGCGATCCAGGTGGCCCCGAAGCAGCACACGAGCAGCGCGAGCAGCACGACGAGTGCGGCGACGGCGAGGCGGTGGCGCCGGAAGCGCCTGCTGATCAGCTGCCACTGCCTGCGGTCGGCGGGTGTGGTCGTCGGGACGGTCACGGCAGGGACGGTGGCGGTCATCAGAGCCTCACCCTGGGGTCCAGCAACGCGTTGGAGATGTCGGCGAGCAGGTTGAACACGATGACCGCGAGCGCGATCACCAGCATCCACGGCACGAGGACGAACACGTCCCCGGCGAGCAGCGAGTCCAGGAACAGCCGGCCCATGCCCTGGATCGCGAAGATCTGTTCGGTGACGACGAGCCCGCCGAACAGCAGGCCCGCGTCGACCGCGGCGATCGTGACGAAGGGGCCGAGCGCCGTGCGCAGCGCGTGGCGCACGATCACCTGCCGGCGCGGCACGCCCTTGGCCCGCGCCGTGCGCACGTACTCGCTCGAGAGCGTCTCGAGCATCGTCGTGCGGGTGAACCGGCTCCAGCTGGCCACCAGCCCGACCGTCAGCGTCAGCACCGGCAGCACGAGGTGGCGGACGTAGTCGAACACCCCGCTACCGTCAGGCGAATGGAGCCCGACGAAGTACAGCGGCGGGTCGTCGGTGCCGAACTGCTGCTGCGGCCAGGCGGCGAGCAGCTGGATGAGGATCAGTCCCAGCCAGAACGGCGGCAGCGCCACCCCGACGAACGACAGGCCGGTGAGCGCGAAGTCGCCCACCGAGTACTGCCGCACGGCCGAGTAGACCCCCACCGCGAGCGCGGCGAGCGCCGCGAACAGCGCTCCCCACGCCACCAGCTGCAGCGTCGTGCCCAGTGCCGGGAAGATCATGTCGCGCACCGCGCCCGCGGTGCGGGAGCTCGTGCCCCAGTCGCCGCCCGCGAACGCCTTGAGCCACAGCCAGTACTGCTCGGGGATCGGCCGGTCGAGCCCGAGCCGGGCGGTCTCGCGGGCCAGCGCGGTGGGGTCGGGCCCCGTCCGCAGCTTCGCGAGCGGGTCGAACGTGACGCGCACGGCCCAGAACAGCAGGAACGACGCGACGATCACGACGGGTACCGAGTACAGCAACCGCCGCGTCACGAAGGTGAGCATGGAAGGCCTCTCAGCTCGTCAGGCCCCACTGGTCCAGGTTCCAGAACGGACCCTGGGACGGGTTGATGGTCACCGGGCCGCCGATCTTCTTGTTCCACAGCAGCACGTTCGGGATGGCGTCGAGCGGCAGCACGGCCGCTGAGTTCGCGAGCATGCGGTCGGCCTCCTTGGTGGCCGCGATGCGGGCCGTCTCGTCGGTGACCGAGTCGGCCTTGCTGAGCACGGCGTCGATGCCGGGCACCGTGATCCGGGCGAAGTTGATGCCCGAGTTGCCGTTGGCGGGCGACGGGATCGCGGTGGAGCTGAAGGAGTCCGACAGCGTCGGCTCCGGGAAGGTGGTGATCAGCGTCCAGAGACCCATCTGGAACTGACCTGCCGGTCCGCGCTTGCCGAACAGGTCGGCGGCGGTCGTGTTCGTGATGGTCGCGTCGAACCCCGCCGACCTGAGCTGCTGCTGCAGGATCTGCTCGGTGAGCTCGCGGCGCTTGTTGCCGGCCAGCGAGGTGATGCTGAACGTGGCCCGGGTGCCGTTCTTCGCCCAGATCCCGTCGGGGTCCTTGGCCCAGCCGTCGCCCTGCATGAGGCTCGTGACCTTGGCGGGGTCCGGCACGAACTGGGCGAAGTCGCTACCACCGTACTGGGCGATGATCGGGGTGAGGACGCTCTGCGCGGGCTCGGTGACCCCGAGCGCGCCGTAGAGGCGGGTGGCGATCGCCTTGCGGTCGAGCGAGTACGAGACGGCCTGGCGGAACGCGGTGGAGTCGAAGGGTGCGGTGGCGTTGTTGAGCCACAGCGCCTCGAGGTTGCCCGACTGCGCGTCGACGGCCGACTGCGCGTTGGGCACGCCCGCCTTGATCTGGTCGATCGCGTCGAGCTGCGGCGTGGGGTAGAGCGCGTCGAGCTGGCCGGTCTTGAACGCCTGGAACGCGGCCGCCGTGTCGGAGGTGAACTGGAACGTCACCTTGTCGAGCTTGGGCTTGGCACCCCAGTAGTTCGGGTTCGGCACCAGCGTGACGGCGCTGCCCTTGACCCACGACTCGATCTTCCAGGGCCTGCCGCTGAAGGTGTAGCCGTCCTTCATGACCGCGCTGCGGTCCTTGCCGGCGAGCAGGTGGCTGGGCAGGATCCCGGACGTGTCGCTGAACAGCGACCGCCAGTTCGCGAAGACCTTCGTGAACGTGACGACGGCCGTCTTGGGGTCGGGCGTGTCGATCGCGGCGATCTGGTCGTAGCCGGTCTTGGAGAAGACGTCCTGGCCGTCGCGGATCTGCAGCGCGGTGTACTTGATGTCCTCGGACGTGATCGGCCGGCCGTCGGACCAGACCGCGGCCGGGTTGATCCGGTAGGTGACCTTCTGGCCGGTCCCGTCGACGACGACCTGCGGTTCGCCCGCCATCGCGGTGGACGCGACGGGCACCCAGTTGCCGTTGACCTTCCGGGACTCGAAGGCCCGCGGGATGGTCGGGATCATCATCGTGTAGCTGCCCCAGATGCTGCCCGCGCAGCTGGCGATCCAGTCGGCGCAGTCGGGTTCGGCCTCGGCGCCGATCACGATGCTGCCGCCCTGGCGGACGGGTAGGTCGGCGGCGGGGGCGTTCGCCTTCGTGGTGACGCCCCCGCTCGTGCAGGCGGCGGTGAGCAGTGCGGTGGCGAGCCCGACCGCGATCACCCACCGGGAATGTCGGTTCCGAATGCTCATTCTTCGGCCTTTCGTCGGCCCCCCGAGTGGCGGAACGTGCCGGCACCGAGGTGCGCTGGGACGGAGCGTAGGGGCACGTCAAACCCCGCGCAAGGGGTCTAGGCATGTTCATAGTCAGGAACAATGACTACGCTGCTGCCAGCGGTGTCGACACGAGGTGCGACAATGCACCCTTCGATGGCGCCGGTCAGACGAGCGGGAGGACCCCGATGACAGTCGCGCGGCAGCCGAACAACCGGCGATCCAAGCCCGGCGGGCCCAAGACCGCGCCGCGGGCCCGGCGTCCGCGCGACAGCCTGAGCCAGGAGACGATCCTCGCCGCGGCCGAGGAGATCGCGCTGCGCGACGGCCTGCACGCGCTCACGTTCCAGGCGATCGGCGATGCGCTCGGTGCCCACCCGACGTCGCTGTACCGGCACTTCCGCGACAAGGACGAGCTGGTGCTCGAGCTGGTCGACGGGCTGCGCGCCCGGTCCTACGGCGGCACCGTCACGGCCACCGACGACTGGCGCGCCGACATGCGCACCATCTCCCAGCGGGTGCGTGAGCACTACGTGCGCTACGCACCGTTCGCGCAGGAGATGGTCATGCGCACCACCCGGCGGCCGGTGGAGTTCGCCAACGTCGAGTTCACGCTCGACGCGCTGCGCCGGGCCGGGCTCGACGACGACGAGGTGGTCGTCATGCAGCGCGCTTTGGGCAACTTCGTGCGCTCGGTGGCGAGCCTGGAGGCCGCGACGCTGGCGCTGGAGCCCGACGTGCGTCGCCGCGACGAGCTGGCCTGGCAGGTCGAGTACCGCCAGCTCGACCCCGAGACCTACCCCACGATCGCCGAGCTGGCCGATCGGCTGCCCAGCCTGGGCGCCCCCGAGGCCTTCGACGTGGGCCTGGAGCTCATGCTCGACGCGATCGAGATGCGGGCGGCACGGTCACGGGCGCGCCGCGGCGAGAGCGTCGAGCATCCCGGCGACGAGTGAGGAGCGCTCGGCCAGCGACGTCAGGTCGGCCCACTCGTGGCGGGCGTGCGGGCCACCGCCGAGCGGCCCGAGCCCGTCGAGCGTGGGGATGCCCAGCGCTGCGGTGAAGTTGCCGTCCGACGCGCCGCCGACCGCGGCCTCGGTGACGTCGGGAAGCCCGCGCTCGCCTGCCACCCGGCGGGCCAGCGTGAGCAGGTCGAGGGAGCCGGCGCGTTCGAGCGGGGGCCGGTTGATCGCGCCGTCGACCGTGAGCGAGGCGCCCGTGACGGTGGCGGTGAGGGCGTGCATGCTGGCGTGCACCCGCTCCAGCTCGGCCGTCTCCCACGCCCGGACGTCCACCCGCAGGCTGGCCGCGGCGGGCACGGTGTTGGTGGTGGTACCCGCCGACGCCACGGTGGGCGTCACGGTCGTCTCGCGCTCGGCGTCGCCCAGCCCGGCGATGGTCAGCGTCTGGGTGGCCAGCTCGATCAGGGCGTTGACGCCGCGGTGCGGCTCCAGGCCGGCGTGGGCGGCGCGGCCGGTGATGTCGACCCGGTAGATCGACCCACCCTTGCGTGCGGTCTTGACCGCGCCGTCGAGGCTCGGCTCGAGCACCAGCACCGCGGTGCAGCCGGCCGCCACCTTCTCGATGAGGGTGCGGGAGGTGGGGGAGCCGATCTCCTCGTCACCGGTCACGAGCAGGCTCACCGCCGTCGGGTCGGCGCACAGCGCGAGCGCCTCCAGTGCCGCGACGATGCCGGCCTTCATGTCGAAGACCCCGGGACCCGTGGCGCGGTGACCGTCGACGGTGAACGGCCAGCCGTCGATCGTGCCCAACGGCCAGACCGTGTCGACGTGACACAGCAGCAGCACGCCCGGCCCGCGGGTGGCCGACCAGAGCAGGTGCGGGGTGCCCTGGTCAGCGACGATCTCGGCCGGGCGGCCGAACAGCGGAGTGCCCCACTCCTGCAGCAGCGCGTGACAGCGTTCGAGCCCGTCGACGTATCCGGAGGGGGACTCGGCCGCAACGAGCCGCTGCAGTCGCTCCCGGATCCGGGCGGCGTCGGGCTGTCCGAGGTGTGGATGCATGGGGCAGCCCTTCGTCGCCGGAGTACGCAACGAAGCTAGTCACGAGCGTTGACTAGCACAAGGGCTAGGGGCGTGCCCGTCGCTCGCACCCACCTTGGCGTGCCCGCACACACCGTGGAAGGCGTGTGCGAGCGCGCTGCGGTGTGTGCGAGGGTGGCTCAGCCCTTCGCGTTCTTGGCGATCGCCTCGACGATCGTGGTCCACAGCTCGGTCGGCAGGTCGTGGCCCATGCCGGGCAGGACCAGCAGTTCGGCGCCGGGGATCGCCGCCGCGGTGGCCCGGCCGCCGCTGACGTGGACGAGCGGATCGGCCTCGCCGTGCACGACCAGCGTCGCGGCGGTGACGCCGTGCAGGCCCTCGGTGCGATCGGGGGACGCCAGTATCGCGGCGAACTGGCGGGCGAAGCCGGCCGGGTGGAACGAGCGGTCGTAGGACTCGGCGCCGCGCTCGCGCAGGTACTCGTCCGACGGCGGGTAGCCGGGGGAGCCGATGACGCGCTGCGCGACCAGGCCGCCCTCGATGATCTCCTCGCGGGTGGTGCCCGGCGGCCGGGTGAGCGCGGCCATCGCCGCGGGGCTCGACGCGCCGACGCTGCGGTCACCGGTGGTGGACATGATCGAGCACAGGCTCAGCAGCCGGTCCGGGTGGTCGATCGCGAACTGCTGCGCGATCATCCCGCCCATGGAGGCGCCGACGACGTGGGCCTTCGCGACGCCCAGCGTGTCGAGCAGGCCGGCGGCGTCGTCGGCGAGGTCGGCCAGCAGGTACGGCGCCGTCGAGGTGTCACCGCCCATGATCGCGGCCGTGTCGGGGAGTCCGAGATCGTCGAGGTGGGTGGAGAGCCCGATGTCGCGGTTGTCGTAGCGCACGGCGTGGTAGCCCTGTGCGGCCAGCAGCTCGCAGAAGCCCACCGGCCAGGTGATCATCTGGGCGCCGAGGCCCATCACCAGCAACAGCGTCGGGTCGGCGGCATCGCCGAAGGTGTCGTATTCCAGCTCAAGGCCGTTCGAGTGTGCGCGGGGCATTCCCCGATACTGCCACCGGCGGTCCGGCGGTGGCCCGGTCGTCGGCCCGGTGATCGGCCCAGTCGTCGGCGAGAACCGCGAAGGTCTCCAGGTCGCGCCGGGTTCCCTTCCGCTCGTACACCGAACGGCGGATGCCCTCGGAGACCATGCCGAGCCGCTTCGCCGCGGCGACGCTGCGGACGTTGCCGGGTTCGCACACCCACTCGACGCGGCTCAGGCCGCGCACGCGCACCGCCCAGTCGATCATGAACCGGACGGCGTGGGTGACCAGCCCGCGACCGGCGGCGTCGGGGGCGATCCAGACGCCGACCTCGCAGGTGCCGCTGCGGACGTCGAACGTGCGGAACAGGGCGCCGCCCACGAGGGTGGCGGGACCGGTGTCGTCGGTGAGCCAGATGCCGTAGATCCGGCCGGTGTCGGTGGCCGTCCTGTCGGCGTAGCTCTGCAGGTACGCCGCCGCGGTGGCGGTGTCGGTGATGATCTCGTCCCAGTTCAGCCAGACCCCGAGGTAGTCGCGGTGCGCGTCGACGTGGGCGGCGAACTCGGTGGCGTTCCACGGCTCCAGCGCGCGCAGTTCGGCGGTCGGGGTGAGGGGGTGGCTGAGCACGGCGCTCCTTCGGTGGGGTTCACGGTGGCGCGAGCGTCGAGGGCCCGCTGGCCAGCACGGCGGCCGCGAGCGCCCGGGTGGCGGGCCGGTGCTCGGTGCGCGGGTTGGTGAGCAGCACCAGGTCGATGTGGCCCGCCTCGGGCAGGCGGTGTTGCGGTCCGAGCGCGGTGAGCTGCACCGGGACGAGGCTCTGGGCGAGCACCGAGATGCCGATGCCCGCCGCGACGGCGGCGATCAGACCGTTGACGCCGCGGCAGATGCACGCGCTGCGGTAGGCCGTGTCGGCGCGTTCCAGCGCGCTCTGCATCGCGGTGCGGCTCAGGCTCGGGAGCGGGTAGCCCACCAGCGGCAGCGGTCGGGAGCGGTCGAGCCGGGTGGCGGCGTTGCCGACCCAGACGAGCCGGTCGCGCTTCACGAGCGTGCCGCGGTCCTCCCCGCGGGGGCGCTTGCCGACGAACAGGTCGAGCCGGTCGTTCTCCAGCCGCCGGTGCAGGGTGCCGCTCTGGTCGACGGTGAGGTCGAGGTCGACGCGGGGGTGGTCGCGCCGGAAGTCGCGCAGGATCTGGGGCAGGCGGGTGAGCGCGAGGTCGTCGGACATGCCGATGCGCAGCCGGCCGCGGGGGCGCTCACCGCTGAAGTAGCCGGCGGCGTCCTCGTGGGCCGACAGGATGGCCCGGGCGAAACCGATCATGGCCTCGCCCTCGGCCGTGATCGTGACGGTGTGGGTGTCGCGCTGCACCAGCGTGCGGCCGGTGGCCTGCTCGAGCTTGCGGACGTGCTGGCTCACGGTGGGCTGGCGGATCCCGAGGCGCGCGGCGGCCTGGGTGAAGCTGCGGGTCTGCGCCACGGCGAGGAACGTGCGCAGCTGGGCCGGCTCGTAGAGCTCGCTCATCACACCTCGCGATAACAGTAAGTCGTCTGATCGGGGTTCAGAATAGCGTTGCCGATCGTGAGACTGGAACCCGTCTTGATCTCGACGAAGGGTTCGCAGTGACCACGGCGGCGGCCGGCAGCACCACCCTCTCTCCTCCCACCACCTCGCACACCGATCCCGGGCGCAGCACCTTCGCGGCGTTGCGCGTCCCGAACTTCCGTATCTACGTCGCTGGTCAGAGCGTCGCCAACACCGGCGCATGGATGCAGAGCATCGCCCAGGACTGGCTGGTGCTCGAGCTCACCGGCAGCGCGTCGGCCGTCGGCATCACGATGGCCCTGCAGTTCCTCCCGATGCTCCTGCTGGGCATGTACGGCGGCATGCTCGCCGACCGGTTCCCGAAGCGCACGATCCTCATGATCACCCAGTCCGTGAATGCGGTGCTCGCGTCCACGCTCGCCGTGCTCACGCTCAGTGGTGCGGTGCGTGTCGAGCACGTCTACGCGTTCGCGCTGCTGGCCGGGATCGTGTTCGCCGTCGACAACCCGACGCGTCAGGTGTTCGTCAACGAGGTGGTGCCGACGCGGCACCTGCGCAACGCGATCGCGCTCAACGCGGCGGTCTTCCAGACCACCCGGCTGCTCGGACCCGCGGTGGCCGCGGTCCTGATCGGCACGATCGGGATCGGGTGGGCCTTCGCGGCCAACGCCCTGTGCTACGCGGGCCCGCTGGTCGGGCTGATGATGATCCGCACCGCTGCGCTGATGCCCGCGCCGCAGGTGCGGCGGGAGCCGGGCCAGCTCCGCTCGGCGCTGCACCACATCGCCGCCCGCCCGCACGTCGCGTGGACGATCGTGCTGGTCGGTGTCGTGGGGATGTTCGGGCTCAACTTCCCGGTGGTGCTCACCGCCATGGCCGACTCCACGTTCCGGGGCGGTGCCGACCTCTACGGGCTGTTCAACGTGGTGCTCGCCGTCGGGTCGGCGGCGGGGGCACTGATCGCGGGCCGGCGGGTGCACCCCCGGCTGCGCCTGCTGGTGCTCGCGGGTGCGGCGTTCGGGCTGGTGCAGGTCGGGGCGGCGTTCTCGCCGACGCTGCCGGTGTTCCTCGCGGCGCTGGCGGTGATGGGCGTGGTCAACCTGGCGTTCCAGGCGATGGCCAACTCGTCGGTGCAGCTGTGGGTGGCACCGGACATGCGGGGCCGCGTGATGGGTCTCTACATGCTCTCGTTCGTGGGTGGCACGCCGTTCGGCGCGCCGCTGATCGGCTGGATCACCGCGACCGCAGGTCCGCGCGTCGGGATGGCGGTGTGCGGCGCGGTGCCCGTGCTCGCCGCGGCCGGGATCGCGGCGCTGATGTGGTGGCGGGCGCCGGCGGCTCCGAACGAACGGCGCGTTCGTGCAGCAGAGGTGGACGAACGTGCCGTTCGTACCGTGGTGCAGCGGGGCTGCGCGTCTCAGCCCGCCGCGAAGTCGGACCGCATCGCCTGACCCCGGTGCCGGTGGAGCGCCACGCCGGTGGCCGGCGCGCTCTCGAGCCGCGGCGCCAGCGCTGCCGCCGCCGCGCCGATCCGACGGGCGAGCCGATGGCTCGGCCGCTCGACGTAGCGGTGGAACGCGACGGTGAGCCCGAGCGCGACCGGCACGGCGATCATGAGCGTGACCGGCAGTGGCGGCGCCCCGCCGAGCAGCAGGGCGACCGTGGTGACCACCGGCAGGTGCAGCAGGTAGAGGCTGAACGAGCGCACGCCCAGCCACTGCACCGGCCGGGTCAGCAGCAGGCGGCGGGCCCCGGGGCAGTGCCAGGCGACGCCGACCGCGAGGCACGCCCCGACGGCCTGCAGCGCCCGCGTCGCGGCGACCGCGTGCGCGCTCACCGGGAGACCGGGGGCGTACAGCAGCCAGTACGACGTGATCAGCACCGCGGCGACCGCCATGACGACGGCCCACAGGGCGGCGGAGCGGGGCTGCGCCTCGATCCGCGCGGCCCACCCCTCGAGCCGCTCGCGCCCGGTGGCCATCAGCGTGCCGAGCGCGAACAGGGCCAGCGACGACAGCGCGATGCTCCCGACCTCCGACGCCACCGCGATCGCCGCGACGACCAGCGCCACCTTGGCCGCCCACGACAGCCACCGCAGCCGGGCTGCCAGCACGAACAGCGGCAGCGCGAGGGAGAACACCATCTCCCACTGCAGCGACCACAGCACGTGGTTGGTGGCGCCCGGCGCCACCAGCAGCCCGAGGTCGCGGAGCACCCCCGCCACGCTCGGCAGCTGGGTGTTGGCGGCCATCCACCAGCTGTCGGCGGCACCCCACACCGGCGGCACGGCCAGCGCGAGCACGACGGCGAACGCGACAGCCGCCCACACGGGCAGGAACAGCCGCAGCACCCGCGACGGGTAGTAGGACCAGAGCGGGCGCCATCCGGGCTTGGCCGACAGGCCGAGCACCAGCCCGCTGAGCACGAAGAAGACGAACACCGCCTCGGTACCGGCCCAGATCAGGTGGGCGGGGGTGAACGTCAGCCACCAGTCGGCGGTGCCGATCGCGCCGCTTCCCGGAGCGCGGTACGGCTCGGCCAGCGCCGGGCGCGTGAGGAACGAGTGGTGGACGAGCACCACGACCGCGGCGATCCCGCGCAGCCCGTCGAGCGATCGGAGACGGCTGGCAGACGCCGTGGCCGGTACCGGCTGGGCGTGCCTGCTGTGCCGACCGGCGCGCCCGGGCGGCGCGGCGAGCATCGACTGCTCATAACGGGCAGTGACGACAGCATCACGGGAAAGCGTGTGGATTGCCACTCGTGCGACCTCGGGGGAGCGGGTGGACGGGGGACTGCGTGACCCACTGTGTTGAATCCACTGTGCCGAGTGATCGGCGAATGCCGCGAACGTGAGAGCCGAACGGTAGTGATCGCTCTGTGAAGGGATGAACACGGGCGGTGAAGGGAGTGGCCGTTCCGACGAGCCGCACGGCGACCGGATCGGCCCCGGTCACCGCACGGCTCCTCCCTCAGGAAACGGCCGGGACCGGCCGGAACGTGAGATCGAACGAGGCCGCCGACGCCCCGAGCCGGTGCTGGGGGAGCACCCCCGGCCCGCAGGACGCGGTCCCGAGTCCCTGCTGGGCGAGATCCAGGTTGAGGTGGATGAGCTCGCCGGGCACCAGGTCGACGGTGTGGCGGGCGGCGTCGAGGTCCTCGCTGGTCAAGCGCCGGGCCGTGAGGTCGAACGCCCCCTCCACGCGGATCCCGGCCCCGTCGGCGCCGGTCAGCGTCGCCCACCGGACGGCCGCGCGGTTGCCGTTCTCCTGCGGCAGGACGTAGGGGGTCTGCAGCTCGTCGACCGTTGCCGTGAACCGCCCGACCCGGGCGGCCTGGCGGCTGTCGGCGTAGGCCTCGCCCGGGCCGAGGCCGAACCACGTGACACGGTCGAGCGTGCCGGGCAGCGCCATCCGCAGGCCCAACCGCGGCAGCGGGCACGTCCAGACCCCGTCGGGCTCGACGTCGACGTGCAGGTGCAGTGCGTCAGAATCGCCGGTCCAGCGGTAGGTCACGTGCATCCCGAACGCGAACGCAGGCGGGGCCACCCGCGTCCGCACCACGAGCGCGTCCGGCCTGTGCTCCACGTCGAGGACGCGGTGCTGCAGCCGCTGCAGCCCGAGCGCGCGCCAGGTGGCCTCGTCGACGGGCCGGTCGTTGTCGGTGGGTGCTCGCCACAGGTCCAGCCGGGGCCCGGTCACGGCGATGCCGGCCAGCGCGCGCAGCGTCCCGTCGACGGGGTCGAACGTGCCCGACGTGGGTGCCCCGCCACGCGGTGCAACGGGCGGCGGCGCCGCCGACACGGCGAGCTGGCCCCACCCCACGACGTGGCCCGCCGGTGCCCATGCCGTGTCCGTCGCCAGCTCCGCGCGCACCGTCAGCCACGCCTCACCCGACGTCGCGGGCAGCGGCGGGAGCGCGAGCTCGACGGACCGCCCGGCCGCGACCGGCGGCACCGCGAGCGTCCCGGCGGCGACCTCGACGCCGTCGCGCTCCAGCGTCCACGGGAACGTCAGGTGCTCGAGCGTCGCGAAGTCGTGGTGGTTGGCCACGGTGAGGCCGCCGCTCGACGGCGTGATCCGGACCGGCTCGCTGATCTTCGCGAACTCGACGAGACCCGGCGACGGGGTGCGGTCGGGGAACAGCAGCCCGTCGATGACGAAGTTGCCGTCGTGGATCGTCTCGCCGAAGTCGCCGCCGTAGGCGAAGAACTCCCGCCCCTGCGTGTCGTGCCGGCGGATGCCGTGGTCGAGCCACTCCCAGACGAACCCGCCCTGGCAGTGCGGGTAGCGCTCGTAGAGCTCCCGGTACTCCAGCAGCCCGCCCGGACCGTTGCCCATGGCGTGGGCGTACTCGCACTGCAGGAACGGGATGCCGGCCTGCTCGCGGCCGATCTCGGCGACCTCGGCGTGGCTCGCGTACATCCGGCTGTGGACATCGACGTAGTCGCACGCGCGGTCGCCCTCGTAGTGCACCGGCCGGCCCGGGTCGCGCTCGCGCACCCACGCCGACATCGCGGCGAGGTTCGCGCCGGTGTGCGACTCGTTGCCCAGCGACCAGAGGATGACGCTGGGCCGGTTCTTGTCACGTTCGACGGTGCGGGTGATGCGGTCGAGGTAGGCGGGCAGCCACTGCGGGTCGTCGCTCGGGTTGCGGGCCCAGTCGAGGACGTTGAAGCCATGGGTCTCCAGGTCGCACTCGTCGATCACCCAGAGCCCGAGCTCGTCGCACAGCTCGAGGAACGCCGGGTGGGGCGGGTAGTGGCTGGTGCGCACGGCGTTGATGTTGTGCTGCTTCATGAGCAGGACGTCGGCGCGCGCGGTCTCGTGCGGAACGGCCCGGCCCAGGTCGGGGTGGTGCTCGTGGCGGTTGACGCCCTTGAACAGGATCGGCGAGCCGTTCACGGTGAGCAGGCCGTCGGCGATCGCGACCGTGCGGAAGCCGATCCGGACGGGTACGCGCTCGGTGTCGGTGGCGAGCACACCGTCGTACAGGCGTGGGGTCTCGGCCGTCCAGGGCTGCACGGGACCGGCGTCGATCGCGCCGGGCGCGGCGTCGAGGATCGCGAGCTCGGGTACCGAGAGCCGGACGCCGGGTGCGTCGGTCTCGATGCCGATCCGCCCGTGACCCGTGGTGTGGTCGTAGTCGGCGCGCAGCCAGAAGTCGTCGATGCCACCCGCCGGGCGGGCCAGCAGCGTCACGTCGCGGAAGATCCCCGAGAGCCACCACATGTCCTGGTCCTCGAGGTAGCTCCCCGACGACCACTGGTGCACGCGCACCACCAGCAGGTTGGGGCCGGTGCGCAGCACCCCGGTCACGTCGAACTCGGTCGCCAGCCTGCTGCCGCGGGTGACGCCCAGCTCGACGCCGTTGAGCCAGACCCGGCCGCAGGAGTCGACGCCGTCGAACCGCAACACCGCACGCTCGCCTGCCCAGGACTGCGGCACGTCGAACGCGCGCCGGTGATCCCCGGTCGGGTTCTCCGACGGCACGTGCGGCGGCTCGACCGGGAACGGGTAGACGACGTTGGTGTAGGCGGGCCGCCCGTGCCCGTGCAGCTGCCAGTTCGACGGCACGGGCAGCAGGTCCCACGCCGAGTCGTCGAAGTCGTCGCGCTCGACGCCGTCCGGCGCGGCGGCGAGGCCGGGGGACAGCCGGAACCGCCAGTCGCCGTTGAGGTCGATGCGGGGGGCGTCCGAGCGGAACCAGGCCCGTGCGGGCAGTGCCCCCGCACCGGGGTTGACGTCGTCGACGTAGGACATGCGTGGGATCTCCCTAACCCTTGACCGCGCCTGCGGCGATGTTGCGGATGAAGTGCCGGGCGCCGATCAGGAACACGACGAGCAGCGGGATGACGGCCATCAGGGTGCCCGCCATGACGAGGCTGTAGTCGGTGCCGTAGAGGCCGTTGAGCTGCGTCAACGACACCTGAAGCGGCACGTTGTCGGCGTCCACCATGATGATCAGCGGCCAGAGGTAGTCGTTCCAGGCGGTGACGAACGTGAAGATCCCCAGGAACGCGAGCGCGGGCCGCAGCACCGGCAGCGCGATGGACCAGTAGGTGCGGAAGAAGCCGCACCCGTCCATCCTCGCCGCTTCGAGCAGCTCGTCGGGCAGCGCGCCCGCGCAGTACTGGCGCATCCAGAAGACCGTGATGACGGCGCCGACGGCGAGCAGCAGCCCGCCGAGGCGCCAGTTGACGATCGCGAAGATCAGGACGATGACGAAGATCTCCCAGCCCGCGTACTTCAGCGCTGCAGCGCTGGGACGGCGCCGGTCCTGCGCACTGGGTCGGGCTCGAGAACTTCCGGCTGCTGCTCACCGACGGCGAGTTCTGGAACTCGATCGCCAACACCCTGATCATCTGGGTCATGTCGACGGTACCGATGACGGTGCTGGCGCTGCTGGTCGCGGTGGGGCTGAACTCGTCGGTGCTGGGTGGAGAACACCGAGCTGAACACGATCGCCATGGCGACGATCGACGTCACGTTCGGCAGGAAGTAGGCGATCCGGTACAGGCCCTTGAACCGGGAACAGGCCGGCGTCGACGTAGTTGCGGGCCTGGTTGGCGGGCGAGAGCAGCCAGCTGATGATGTCGAAGGCGGCCTGGGGCTGCGGGCAGTAGCGTGTGATCGCGACGAACGAGCCGCCCTGGTTGCCGGGCCCGCCGGGGTTGCGGCAGATCCGCCACGTGCCGGCCGTGCCGGGCGCGGCCTCCTTGAGCTCCGCGGTGATCCACGACGCGTTGACGAGGCTCAGCTCCGTGCCGTTGTTCCAGGCCGCGTGCCGGTCGACCGAACCGGAGCTCTGCCCGTTGTCGAAGTAGCCCGCGGTGAGCTTCATGCGGACCGCGGTGAGCGCGCGGTCCCAGGCCCGCTGCACCTGCTCATCGTCGCCGATGAAGTGACCCTGCCGGTCGAGGTACTTGCGCGGCTCCTGGGCCATCGAGTACGTGAACACCGTCTTCGCATCGGTGATCAGGTAGCCGTTCGGGATCGCCTTCTGCAGCTCGACGCCGAACGCGAAGTAGTCCTCCCACGTCGACACCGCGCGGGCGACGTCGTTCGACGAACTGGTCGGCGTTGTCGAAGTAGCCGGCGATGTCGTCGTTGAGCATCGTCATGTCGGGCAGGTAGGCGCCGCCCGCCATCGTGGCCGACAGCTTGTGCTTGAGGTCGTGGCCAACATCGGAGGGGTGGAACCGGGACCCGGCGAACCGCGTCCTCGCCTCCGCCAGCACGGCGGGGGACAGCCCGCCCGTCCAGTACCAGTCCGTCAGCTCTCCCGGACTCGACGTCGTCGGGCCGGTGCACCCGGCCAGCGCCAGTCCCAACCCCGTCGCGCCTGCTCCGGCGAGGAACCGCCGTCGCGTCAATCCCGCCATACCGCCCCCGGCCCCGATGCCGTGCACCCCGACCGGTCCCCGGCCGTGAACGGTCACGTGACCGTTCACGGCGAGTGAACAACCGAACGGTGGTGTTGTCAAGACAAAGGCCGCGGAGCGCTGTGCCGGAGCGGGTCAGGAAGATCCGCGCAGCAGCAGCTCACCCACGATGACGGTGGTGGCGGCCGGCTCGCCCGCGAGCATCGCGGCCACCTGCTCCACGGCCATGGTGCCGAGCCGCCGGGTGTCGATGCGGACGCTCGACAGCGGCGGCTCCACGATCGTGCCGATCTCCAGGCCGTCGAACCCGATCACCGCGAGCTCGCCGGGCACGTCGAGGCCACGGCGCCGGGCCTCCCGCAGCGCGCCGATGCCGATCACGTCGTTGTAGGTGAAGAGCCCGTCGAGGCGCGGCTGCACCGCGAGCAGCGCGGCCAGCCCCCGCTGCCCGCCGTCGACGGACTGCGCCGCACCCACCACCGGGCCGGTGCGGCCGTGGGCGCGCAGCGCGTCGTGGAACCAGCCCTGCCGCACGCTCGGCTCGCCGGGACGGTCGTGGTCCAGCATCCCGATCATGCCGCGGCCGGTGCCGACGAGGTGGTCGATCGCCGCGTGCACGGCCTGCTCCCCGTCCACGACGATGGCGCCGTGGCCGGAACCGGGCCGCGTGCGCCCGATGTGGACCACCGGGATGCCGCTCGTGTGCGTGTCGATGGTGTCGGCGGGCCCGCTCAGGTAGCCGACGATGGCGTCGACCTGGGACCCGATCACGCGGAGCGTGCTCAGCTCCTGCTCGGGGTCATCAGCGGTGTCGTAGACCACGACGTGCCAGCCGCGCCGGCGCGCCGCCTCCAGCGCGGCGGAGGCGACCTCGGTGAAGAACGGGTTGAGCAGGTCCGGGATCACCAGCCCGATCGAGGTGGTGTCCTGGCGGACCAGCCCACGGGCGAAGCGGCTCGGCCGGAAGCCCAGCTCGCGCGCCGCGTCCAGGACGCGCTGCTTGGTGGTGGCGTCGATCTCGGGCTTGTCGTTCAACGCCCGTGAGACGGTCTGGTAGGAGACCCCGGCCGAGCGGGCGACGTCGCGGATCGTCACCCGCTTGCCCGCCACCGGTCCGGTACCCACGGCGGCGGACGCTAGCAGCCGCCGCGCCGCCGACCGATCATGGCGCGGCGTGCTGGGGCGTCCGCGTCGCCCCGCGCCGGGCCCCCAGCAGGATCACACTGCGGCCGAACGACCAGCACAGCGCCGCCAGCGCGAGCGCGACGAGCGCCACGGCCACCGCGTGCGGCAGCACCTGTGCCGAGGCCACGATGAGCACGATCCCCTGCACGGCCGCCACCGTCTTGGCGGCGTAGCTCGGCGGCAGCGAGCCCCGCAGCCACGGCAGCGCGCGCCCGGCCAGCACGAACGCGTAGCGCATCAGGCCGATCGCCAGCACCCACGGCCCGAGCTGTCCGGCGACGTGCGCGCTCAGCACCAGGATGAGGACGGCGTCGACCTCCATGTCGAAGCGCGCACCGAGGTCGGACACGGTGCCGGTGCGCCGCGCCACCTGCCCGTCCACGCCGTCGAGCGCGAGCGCGACCGCCGCGATGACGACCAGCAGCGGGGCGTGCGCGGGCGCGTAGCCGGCGACGAGTGCGGTGACGGCCCCGACGAGCACCGCGCGGGCCAGCGTCACCCGGTCGGCCGGGCCGAGTGCCCGGGTTCGGGCCCGGTGCAGGGCCCCGACCAGCACCATCACCAGCCCGACCAGGTAGCCGAGCCCGGCGAGCAGGCCCACGGTGCCGACCCCGGTGCCGGCCCCGAGGGCACCCAGCAGCGCGACCTGCGCGCAGGCCCCGATGCCGAGGTCGAGCGCCGCTGCCGGTCCGGTCCGTCGATCGAGCGTGATCATGGTGGTTGTCTCCTTCGCCTACTGTGCAGACGGCTCCGGGGCGCACCCGGTTCACCGGAGATGGCGAGAGCGGAGGCGACATGACGCACGACACCGCCCGCGCGTTCTGGTTGCGCGCCCCCGGGGAGGGCGAGATCCGCGACGTCGCGCTGCCGGATCCGGGCCCGGACGACGTGGTGGTGCGCACCCTGTTCTCGGGGGTGAGCCGCGGCACCGAGACGCTGGTGTTCCGGGGCGGCGTGCCGCCCAACCAGCACGCGGCGATGCGGGCGCCGTTCCAGGACGGCGACTTCCCGGCGCCGGTGAAGTACGGCTACCTCAACGTCGGCGAGGTGGAGCACGGGCCGCCCGCGCTGCTCGGGCGCACGGTGTTCTGCCTCTACCCGCACCAGACGCGCTACGTGGTGCCCGCCGCGGCCGTCACGGTCGTGCCCGACGACGTGCCGCCCGGTCGGGCCGTGCTCGCGGGCACCGTGGAGACCGCGGTCAACGCGCTGTGGGACGCGGCGCCGCTGGTGGGCGACCGGATCGCGGTGGTCGGTGGCGGGATGATCGGATCCGGTGTCGCCGCCGTGCTCGCCGGCCTGCCCGGGGCCCGGGTGCAGCTGGTGGACCCCGAGCCGTCGCGGGCCGCGGTGGCCGCGGCGCTGGGCGTCTCCCACGCCGCCCCGTCGGACGCGACGGGCGACTGCGACCTGGTGATCCACGCGAGTGCCACCGAGGCCGGGCTGGCGCGCTCGCTGGAGCTGCTCGGCAACGAGGGTGAGGTCGTCGAGCTGAGCTGGTACGGCGACCGGCGCATCACCGTGGCGCTGGGGGAGAACTTCCACTCGCGGCGGCTCACGATCCGCAGCAGCCAGGTCGGCGCGGTCGCCCCGGCCCGGCGGGCGCGGCGCAGCTACGCCGACCGCATGGAACTGGCGCTGCGGCTGCTCGCGCAGGACCGGTTCGATGCGCTGGTGACGGCCGAGGCGCCGTTCGAGGAGCTGCCCGCGGTGCTCACGCGTCTCGCGTCCGGTGAACCTTCCGCGCTCTGCGTCCGTCTGACCTACGGAGGGACTTAGTTCACAGCGACGGTCCCCGTCACGGGAGGGGCACGTCGTGTTCAGCATCACCGTCCGGGATCACGTCATGGTCGCGCACAGCTTTCGTGGCGCGGTCTTCGGGCCTGCCCAGCAGCTGCACGGCGCCACCTTCGTGGTGGACGCGACGTTCCGGCGCGCCGAGCTCGACGCCGACAACATCGTGGTCGACATCGGGCTGGCCACCCAGGAGCTGGGTGCGGCGCTCGCGGACCTGAACTACCGCAACCTCGACGACCTGCCCGAGTTCGCCGGCACCAACACCTCCACGGAGTTCCTGGCGAAGGTGATCGCCGACCGGCTCGCCGCGAAGGTGCACGCCGGCGCGCTCGGCGAGGGTGCGCGCGGGCTCGCCGGCATCACCGTGGCACTGCACGAGTCGCACGTGGCGTGGGCGAGCTACGAGCGTGGGCTGTGAGCGGGGTGGTGCACGTCGTCCTCACCGGCGACGTCGACGACCCGACGCTGCCCAGCGGCGGCAACACCTACGACCGGCGGGTCTGTTCCGGGCTCGCGGCACGGGGTCTCGACGTCCGCGAGCACCCGCTGGCGGGGGAGTGGCCGCGGCCCGGCTCCGCCGCCCGGGTGCGGCTCGCCGCGACGCTCGCGCGGGTGCCGTCGGGCGGCGTCGTGCTGATCGACGGGCTCGTGGCCTGCGGCGTCCCCGAGATCATCGCCCCGGAGGCGCACCGGCTGCGGGTCGTCGTGCTCGTGCACCTGCCGCTCGGTGAGGAGGACCCGGAGCTGGCCGCCGCCGAGCGCGCGACCCTCCTCGCGGTGGACACGGTGGTCGCCACCAGCCCGTGGACGGCGCGGCGGCTCGTGCACCGCCACGGCCTGGCTGCCGACCGGGTGCAGGTGGCGACGCCCGGCACCGACCCGGCCCCGCTCGCCACCGGCAGCGCGCGCGGCCGGCACCTGGTCTGCATCGGCTCACTGTCGGCCACCAAGGGCCAGGACGTGCTGGTCGAGGCGCTGGCGGCCGTCGCCGACCTGGAGTGGACGTGCGACCTCGTCGGTCCGCTGCGCCGCGCCCCTGTATTCGTGGCGGGCCTGCGGCGCCGGATCGCGCAGCACGGGCTGGCGCACCGGCTGTGGATCACCGGACCGCAGAGCCGGGAGCGCATCGCCGACACGTTCGCCGGTGCCGACCTGCTGGTGCTGCCCTCGCGGGTCGAGTCGTTCGGCATGGTCGTGACCGAGGCGCTCGCCCGCGGGATCCCGGTGCTGGCCGCCGCGGTGGGTGGGGTGCCCGAGACCGTGGGGTCCCACGCCTGCGGGTCCCAGGACGCTGCGCTGCTCGTGCCCCCCGCCGACGTCCCCGCGCTGGCCGCCGCGTTGCGGCGCTGGCTCCTCGACGCCGCGCTGCGCGACGACCTGCGCCGCGGCGCCCGGTCGCGCCGCGGCAGCTTCCCGGGGTGGGAGGTGACGGCCGGCGTGCTCGCCCAGGTGCTGCAGCAGCGGCGGCCCGTGTCGTGCTGACCGAGACCGGGTCACCGGTCTGCCCGCCGGAGTGGCTGACGCTGCGGGAACCCGCCGACGCCGCGGCCCGCTCCGCCGAGCTGGCCGCGCTCGCGGGTGCCCGGATCGGGCTCGGTCTTCGCCGCCACGATCACCTCGGGGAAGCCGGCCCGATCGTGGTGCGCGATCTCGGCTGCGGCACCGGGTCCATGGGACGCTGGCTGGCGCCGCGCCTGCCCGGGCCGCAGCACTGGGTCCTGCACGACCGCGACCCCGCCCTGCTGCGCCGCGCCGCCATCGGGCTGCCGGCCGTGGCCGCGGACGGCAGCGCGGTCACGGTGGCGACAGCCTGCGGCGAGCTCGGTGACCTCGACGGGTCCGCTCTCGCCGGGACGTCGCTCGTTGCGGCGTCCGCACTGTTGGACATGCTCACCGCGGCCGAGCTGGAACGTCTGGTCGACGGCTGCGTCACAGCCTGCTGCCCGGTCCTGCTGGCGTTGTCGGTGGTCGGCGAGGTCACGCTGGCGCCCGCGGAGCCGCTCGACGCCGAGCTGGCCGCCGCGTTCGACGCCCACCAGCGCCGCGACGGCCTGCTCGGACCGGCCGCGGCGGCCGCCGCAGCGGCCGCGTTCACCCGCCGCGGCTACGCCGTGCACGTGCGACCGACGCCGTGGCGGCTCGGACCGCAGCAGGCCGAGCTGGCCGAGGAGTGGCTGTGCGGCTGGGTGTCCGCTGCCTGCGCGCAGCGTCCCGAGCTGGACGAGGTCGTCGTGGCGTACCTGCAGCGGCGCATCGCGGCCTGCCGGGCCGGGGACCTGCAGGTGGTGGTCGGTCACGTCGATGTGCTGGCCCTGCCGGGTGGGAAGCCGTCATGTGCAGCGCCGTCATGAGCCGCCCTGTCATGCGTAGGGCTGGGCTCCGGTCCCGGGCCACCGGGCTGGCGTGGGCGAAGGTGCTGGTCGGTGTCGTGGTGCTCGCCGTGCTCGGCTGCCGGCTGGGCTCCGACGCGTTCCTCGCAGGCCTGCGGGCGATCGACCTGCCGACCGCGCTGCTCGCCCTCGCCATCGGCGCGGTCACCACCGTGCTCAACGCCGGGCGCTGGTGCCTCGTGGCGCGGCGGCTCGGGCTCACGTTGTCGTTGCCGTCCGCGGTCGCCGACTGCTACCGGGCCCTGTTCCTCAACTCGGTCCTGCCCGCGGGCGTGCTCGGCGACGTGCACCGCGCGGTCAGCCACGGCCGCGAGACCGGCGACGTCGGACGGGGCGTGCGGGCGGTCGTGCTGGAGCGCGGGGCGAGCCAGCTGGTGATCGTCGTGCTCGGGGTCGGCGTGCTGCTCACCCGGCCCGCGCTGGTCCCGGCCGTGGTCGCCGAGCTGGTGCCGGGCATCGCCGTCACCGTCGTGGCGATGCCGTGCCTCGTGGTCGCTCTGGTCGGGCTCGCGATCTGGCTGGCGCGCGAGCGGCGCGCGTCCAAGGTGCTGCGGGCGCTGCGGGCCGGCATCGCCGATGCGCGTGTCGGCCTGTTCGCCCGCGGCACCTGGGCCGGGGTGGTGCTGCTGTCGGCGGGCCCGCTGGCCGGCTACCTGGCGCTGTTCGTGGTGTCCGCGCGGGTCGCCGGGTCCCAGGCCCCCGTACCGGTGCTGCTGCCGATGCTCATGCTGGCACTGCTCGCGATGGCGCTGCCGATCAACATCGGCGGCTGGGGGCCCCGCGAGGCCATCACCGCCGTCGCGTTCGGCGCCGCGGGGCTCGGTGCGGCGCAGGGGCTCACCGTGGCCGTGGTCTACGGCGTGCTGAGCCTGATCGCCTGCCTGCCCGGCGCCGCGGTGCTCCTGCTGCGCTCGCGGGCCGTCAGAGGTGCGCGTACTCCGCGAACGACGCGACCAGGCTCGCCAGCACGTCGCGACCCTTCCGCGCCGACGCCAGCGACGGTTGGCCGACCACTCCTGACGTGGTGTACCCGGCCAGCCCCCGGGTCAGCAGGTGGCGCCGGTCGTCGGCCCGCTCGTCACCCGCTGCGTACCCCGGCCTGACGAGGTCGGGATGCGCATGCAGAAGGATCGAGGTCTCCAGCTCACCGGCGTGCATGTCGGTGACGGCCGCAGACTCCAGCCCGGCCGCCGCACGGGCCGCCGCCCAGTCGGCCTCACCGGGGAACAGCGCGAGCCGGCGCCCGCGGAGCCCGGCCTCCTGCACCGCGTTGCCGAGCACGTAGTTGCCGCCGTGGCCGTTGACGAGCACCAGCGTGGAGATGCCGGAGTGGTGCAACGAGTCGCTGACGTCGCGGACCATCGCGTAGAGCGTGGTGGCCGAGATGCTCACGGTCGCCGGCCAGGCCGCGTGCTCGTGCGAGCACGAGATCGTGATCGGCGGGAGCCGCTGCACGGCGTAGGCCGCGGCGATCTCCCTGGCCAGCGTGGCGGCGATGACGGTGTCGGTGGCCAGCGGCAGGTAGGGGCCGTGCTGCTCGAAGCTGCCGATGGGCAGCACGGCCACGGTGGCGCCCCCGGCGATCTGCTCGGCCGCGCTGCTCATCGGGAGCAGGCAGCTGATCAGGTCGTTGTCGGCGGCGCCGGTCATGAACGGGACATTCCCACAGTTCGCGTGGGCGACGAAAGGGCACGAGATGCGTGAGCGGGTGTTCGGTATCGAACAACGGACGGGATCCGACCGGCGAACGGGATCCGACCAGGGCACAGGGCTGGTCGAGATCGCGGAGTCCACCCTGGTGACGCGGCGCGGCACCTTCCGGGCCGTGGCGTTCCGCGATCCCCAGGACCACCAGGAACACCTCGCGGTGGTGCGCGGCGACCCGGCGCTGCACCGCGACGTGCTGGTCCGCGTGCACTCCGAGTGCATGACCGGCGACATCTTCGGCGCGATGCGCTGCGAATGCGGCGACCAGCTCAACACCTCGCTGGACATGATCGTGCGCGAGGGCACCGGCGTGCTCGTCTACCTGCGCGGCCACGAGGGCCGCGGCATCGGCCTCGTCGCGAAGACCCGGACCCAGGTGCTGCAGGACGAGCAGGGACTCGACACCGTCGACTCCGCCACCGCGCTGGGCCTCCCGGTCGACGTCCGCGACTTCGGGGCGGCCGCCCGGGTGCTGCGCTACCTCGGGGTCGCGTCGGTCCGGCTGCTGTCCAACAACGGCGACAAGATCCGGGCGCTCGAGAGCCACGGCATCACCGTCAGCTCCCGGGTGCCGCTGCTGGCGCAGGTCAACGAGCACAACGTCCGCTACCTCACCGCGAAGCGCGACCGTCTCGGCCACACCCTGACCCAGCTCGACGAGGGGACCACGATCGCGGGCGAACTAGCCAAATTTGACTAGTGCGGAGGCCTGACGTACGGTCCCAGGAACCTGGCCGACCTCGGCCGGCAGCAGCGAAGGGGAATCCGTTGAAGCCCGTGCGGCTGCTCGTGCTCGGCGCATTGCGCCGCCGCGGACGCGCACACGGCTACCAGGTTCGCGCCGACCTGGAAGCGTGGGGTGCGCACGAGTGGTCCACCGCCACCTCGGGCTCGGTGTACCACGCGCTCAAGAGCATGGCCGGGCAGGGCTTGCTGGTGGCGCACGAGACGGGCCCTTCGGAGGCCGGGGGCCCGCCGCGAATCGAGTACCGGCTGTCCGGGAAGGGTGACGAGGAGTACTTCGCCCTGCTGCGCCAGGCGCTGTCGGACCGCCAACCGAGCTTGGACGTGCTGGGCGCCGCCGTCGGCCTGATCGAGGATCTGCCCCGCGATCAGGCTCTGCAGATGTTGCGCGAGCGTGCGAGAGCGATGGACGAGTGGCGCGCGAGCGTCACCATGCACGTGCCCGCGGGCACCGACCTGGACACCTGGGGTCCGGTCGGTGAGGTCCTGACGCTGTGGTTGACCACCGCCGACTACGGCGCCACATGGACCCATCGGCTGATCCGCCGCCTCGAAGAAGGCGCGTTCACGATGGCAGGCGAGTTCCCCGCACCGATCGAACAGTGACCCGCCGCACGACTCAACCCGCCGTGTCGAAGGAGACGACGATGGCCAACGAGATCACCGTGCCACTGCTCCCGTGCCGGTCGATCGACGAGATCGTCGAGTTCTACACCATGCTGGGCTTCGACCGGACCTACTACCAGCTCCGCCCGTACCCGTGCGTGGGCCTGCAGCGAGAGGACCTCCAGCTGCAGTTCTTCGGCATGCCGGACTTCCGTCCCGAGGACTCCTACGGCAGTTGCGTGGTGCTCGTGTCCGACACCGGGGCGCTGTTCGACGCGTTCGCGGCCGGCATGCGCAAGGCCCACGGCAAGGTACTGGTCTCCGGCATCCCGCGGATGACCAGGCCACGCAAGCGGAAGAACGTCGGTGACGTCGCCGGCTTCTCGATCGTCGACCCCGGCGGCAACTGGATCCGGATCTTCCACAACACCGCCGCGGCGGGCAACGACACGGCCGCCGCAGGCGACAACACCGACGAGCCGGCCGGCCACCTGGCGAAGGCCATGCGGAACGCGGTCGTGCTGGGCGACTCCAAGGGCGACACCCGCCAGGCCGCCCGGATCCTGGACAGCGCGCTGACCAGGCACGGCGGGTCGGCGCCGGTCACCGACCTGATGGAAGCGCTCGCCTATCGCGGCGAGCTCGCACTGCGTGCCGAGGACACCACCGCCGCCCGTGACGTCCTCGCCCGGGCCCGTGCGCTCACCCTCTCCGCAGCCGAGCGCGAGCGGCTCGTCGAGGCCCTGGCCGGCCTGGACGACCTGGAGGCCGTCCTCCTCGACAGCCCGTGAGCCTTCCCGTTCGGGCTGCTGGGCCCTCGCTAGGCATGCCGGCGGCCCCAGGCAGGGACATCACGAGCGACAGCCGGAGTACTCGTTGGTCTGACCCCATGATCGCCCGGTTCAAGGACCTCTGCATCGACGCCGCGGAGCCCGTCCGGGTGGCGCGGTTCTGGGCGGCGGCGCTCGGGCTCGCGATGGAGGAGCAGGAGAACGGCGACGCGGTGCTGCGCGGGCCCGGCGGTGTCGCGGTGATGTGGGTCAACGGCGTGCCCGAGGGGAAGTCCGTGAAGAACCGGGTGCACCCGGACCTGTGGGTCTCCTCGATCGCCCCGCTGCTCGAGCTCGGCGCCGCGCTGCAGCACGACCACGACGCCTTCCGGGTGCTCACCGACCCGGAGGGCAACGAGTTCTGCGCCTTCCCGGCACCGGGGCCGCTCGCGGCGCCGGCTCAGCTCTACGCGCTGTGCACCGACAGCGCCGACCCGGTCGCGGCGGCCGCCTGGTGGGCGCCGCTGCTCGGTGCCACCGCGGCATCCGGCCCGGACGGTGCCCCGCGCTACCTCACCGGCGGTGCCGGGCTCGGCGACCTGATCTGGAAGTTCGTGGGCGTCGACGACGAGCGCGTGGTCAAGAACCGGTGGCACTGGGACGTGGTGGCCGACGCGGCCGAGCTGGTGGCCGCCGGGGCCGTCGTGCAGCGCGAGCCCGACGACACCATCGGCTGGACGGTGTTGACCGACCCCGACGGCAACGAGTTCTGCGCGTTCGCGCGCTGAGCGCGCAACTACGGCAGCGTGTCCTCAACGGCCACCGGGACGGCGGGCTCGGGCGCCGGGGCCGGGTGGGCCGTGCGGGCCAGCACGGTGATGCCGAGAGCGGTCGCGGCCAGCCCGGCCAGCCCCACCGTCACGTCCCATGGTGCGAGCGGGATCGTCTCGCCCAGCAGCACGACGCCCACGGTCACCGCCGAGATCGGGTCGATCAGCGTGCAGGTGGCCAGCGGCGCGCCGAGCCCGCCGTTGCGGTAGGCGGTCTGCACGAGCGCGAACCCGACCACCGCCGCCGTTCCGCACAGCGCTGCTGCCAGCAGCAGCGGACCGGAGCCCGCCACCAGCAGCCGGGCCATCGCCGAGGCGAACCCGAAGCAGATGGCGGCACTGGCCGCGCGGACGACGGGAGCGCCGCGATGGTCCGGGTTGCGGGCGGCGAGCGCCGCGCTCAGGCCGACGAGCAGCAGCACCAGCAGCGCGGCGCCGCCAACGGCCATGAGCAGCTGAACCGCCGTCACCTCGGGCGGGCGGACGTGGTGCGGCACCACCGAGAGCACGAGGATCAGCCCGACGACGACCGCGACGGCCGCGCCCCACTCCGACCGGAGCACCGAGCGCTTGGCCATCGCCGCGCCGAGCGGCAGCGCGAGCACCAGCGCCGACACCCCGAGCGGCTGGATGAGCGTCAAGGGGCCGAACCGCAGCGCGAACACGTGCAGCAGCGCGCCGGTGATCGTGGCGGTGACCGCGAGCCACCACCGGGGCCTGCGGATCAGCCGGTGCAGCAGCGTCAGGCCCACCACGTCCTGGCGGGCCGCCTCCTGCTGTTGCAGGACGGCGGCCAGCGCATAACAGCTGGTGCTCAGAAGAGCGACGAGTATCGCCACCCCACGAGCCTAGGGTCACCTGCGTGCCGGGAGAACGGACGGGTACCGCGGGCTCAGGCAGCGCGCGGCGGCAGTGCCAACCGGTTGATCCGGCGCAGCACCTGCAGGTACTGCTTCCGCAGCGGTCCGGAGGTGTACTCGAGGCCGTACTCGGCGCACAGCGCGCGCACCTGCGGGGCGATCTCCGCGTAGCGGTTGCTGGGCAGGTCGGGGAACAGGTGGTGCTCGATCTGGAAGCTCAGGTTGCCCGTCATGAGGTGGAAGAACGCGCCGCCGTCGAGGTTCGCGGAACCGAGCATCTGGCGCAGGTACCACTGGCCGCGGGTCTCGCCCTCGAGCTGCTCCTCCTCGAACTGCACCGCGCCGTCGGGGAAGTGCCCGCAGAAGATCACCGCGTGCGACCACACGTTGCGCACGAAGTTGGCCGTGAGGTTGCCCAGCAGCACCGGGGCGAACAACGGTCCGGCGAGCGCGGGGAACACGACGTAGTCCTTGGCGAACTGCTTGCGCACCTTGCGGCCGATCGCCTTGATCTGCGGCCAGGCCTGCTTCCAGGACTTCTCACCCGACGCGAGCTTCTCGGCCTCCACGTCGTGCAGGGCGACGCCCCATTGGAAGAAGATCGACAGCAGCAGGTTGTAGAGCGGGTTGCCCAGGTAGTAGGGCCGCCACGGCTGCTCATCGGAGATGCGCAGGATGCCGTACCCAACGTCGCGGTCCTTGCCGACGACGTTGGTGTACGTGTGGTGCATGTAGTTGTGGCTGAACTTCCAGCCCTCGGCGGTGGAGTGGTTGTCCCACTCCCAGGTCGAGGAGTGGATCTTCGGGTCGCGCATCCAGTCCCACTGGCCGTGCATGACGTTGTGGCCGATCTCCATGTTCTCGAGGATCTTCGACGCCGAGAGCATGGCGGTGCCCGCGAGCCACGCGGGCGGCAGGACGCCGGCGAACAGCAGCGCGCGGCCACCGATCTCCAGCGCACGTTGGCTGGTGATGACCTTGCGGATGTAGGCGGCGTCGGACGCGCCGCGCTCGGCGAGCACACGGTCGCGGATCGCGTCGAGGCGCCGTCCCAGCTCCTCGACCTGGGCCGGGGTCAGCCCGGCGGCCTCGGGTGCGGGGGTGGAGGGCACGGTGCGGACGGCCGGCAGGGTCGTGGGCAAGATGGGTGCGGGACCGGGCAGGGTGGTGGTCATCGGGGCTCCTCAGCTGGTGGTGGCGAGGTGGGCGGTGCCGCTGGCGCCGGAGATGCAGGTCTGCACGAGGTCGCCGGGCTCGCCGTGGACCCGACCCGTGCGCAGGTCGCGCACCTGGCCGTCGCGCAGCGGCAGCACGCAGCCGAAGCAGATCCCCATGCGGCAGCCGCTGGGCATGAGCACGCCGGCGTCCTCCCCGGCCTCGAGCAGGCTCGCGGAGGCGTCGACGTCGACGGTCGTGTCGCCGTAGCGGACGGTGCCGCCGGTGCCGCCTGCGCTGCGCACGGGCGGGGTGAAGCGTTCGAGGTGCAGGCGGTCGCCGTGGTCGGCCCACAGCTCCTCGGCCGCGGTGAGCAGGGCGTCGGGCCCGCAGACGTAGGTCTCGCGGTCGCGCCGGTCGGGTACGAGCGCGTCGAGGTCGGCGAGATCGAGGCGCCCCTCGGTGGCCGTGTGGCGCACGACGAGGCGCAGCCCGGGATGGGTGTCGGCGAGGTGGCGCAGCTCGGCACCGAAGATCACCTCGGCCGCGGTCGGTGCGCTGTGCACCAGCACGACGTCGCGCAGTTCCCCCTGCGCGGCGAGCGTGCGCAGGATCCCCATGACGGGCGTGACACCGCTGCCGGCGGTGACCAGCAGCAGTGCGGCGGGGGTCGGGGTGGGGAGCACGAAGACCCCCGTCGCGGCCTCCAGCTGCAGGATCGTGCCGACCGGCGTGGCGTGCGCGAGGTGGCGCGAGACCAGCCCCTCGGCGAGCGCGTGCACGGTGATCGTCAGGTGATCGGCGGACTCGGCGCTGGTCAGGGAGTACGTGCGCCAGTGCCGCACGCCGTCGATGTCGACGCCGATCCGCACGTACTGGCCGGCGCGGTGGCCCTCCCACATGCGGCCGGGGCGGATCGTCAGCGTGGTGGCGCGTGCGGTCTCGCGCCGGACGGCGACGACGCGACCGCGCAGCACGGTGGTGGACCAGAGGGGGTCGAGCAGTCCGAGGTAGTCCTCGGGAAGCAGGGGCGTGGTGAGCGCGGTGGCCGCGGCGAGCAGCCTGCGGGGTGCGACTCGGAACATGACATCAGGAAACCACAGGGCGATGTCACATAGCAATCGAGTTGTCCTGATAACCTATGTCACATGTCGATGGAAGATGGCGATGTCCAATGGCGGACCATCGATGACCTCGCCGGGGTCAGCGGTGTCACGGTGCGCAACATCCGCGCCTACCAGGCCCGCGGCCTGCTCCCGCCGCCGCAGGTCAGGGCCCGTACGGGCTTCTACGGGCCGGGACACGAGGCCCGCCTGGAGCTGATCAAGGAGCTGCAGGGGGAGGGCGTCAAGCTGGACACGATCAAGAAGCTGCTCGACACCACCGGTGGATCCACCGAGCAGGTGGTGCACTTCATCCGCACCATCCGCCAGCTCTTCGCCGCCGAGCAACGCCAGATCGTGCACGTCTCCGAGCTGATCGAGCGCTTCGCCGACACCGACCTCGCGGTGCTGCGGCGTGCGCAGAAGATGGGCCTGCTCGTCGAGGTCGACGAGGGCCAGTACGAGGAGGTCAGCCCGCGCCTGATGGACGTGGCGCACGACCTCGTGGGGCTGGGCATCCCGATCGGCCGCTCGCTCGACGTGGTGGAGCAACTGCGCCGCCATGCCGACGGGATCGCGAGGATCTACGTCGACCTGTTCCTCGGCGAGGTCTGGCAGCCCTTCGACGCCGAGGGTCGCCCGTCGGAGCAGTGGCCGCGGGTCTACGAGACGATCGAGCAGCTGCGGCGGATCTCCGGCGACGCCATGCTCGCCGTGCTGGAGCTGGCCGTGTCCGAGCGGCTCGACGTCACGTTCGGGCGCGACATCGCGCGCAACGTCCGCACGAGCAGCAAGCCGCCTGTCGAACCCGAGGGGGACCCGGCGGGGCCCTGAACTCGGGCGCCTGAAGGGGGCGCATTGCCGTGTCACTGCAATCCAGATACCGTCAACATCGGAATGTTAGACGTACGTATCTGGAGGGTGACATGCCCGGGATCCCGGAGATCGACCTGACCGACCCCACGGTGATCGCGGATCCGTTCGGTGCCCACGGGCGCGCCCGCGAGCAGGCACCGCTCGCTCAGATCTCGTCGCCGGGCTTCGGGCCGTTCTGGGCCACGACGCGCCACGACGGGGCGAAGCGGCTGCTGAGCGACCCGCGGTTCGTGATCAACTCGGGCAGCTTCCAGCAGCTGCCCGGCATCCCGGAGCACTGCCGGGCCTACCTGCGCACGATGTCGGAGATGGACGGGCCGGAACACCAGCGCCTGCGCCGGCTGGTGTCACCCGCGTTCACCCCGCGCAGCGCGGCCGCGTTCCGACCTCGGATCGAGCGGATCGTCGAATCCCTGCTCGACGACCTGGACCGCCACGTCGAGGGCGGTGTCGTGGACCTCGTGCCGCACTTCGCCCGCCCGTTGCCCATGGACGTGATCTGCGAGCTGGTGGGCATCCCCGACGCCGACCGGGCGCGATGGCGGGAGTACGGCGCGGCGGTGATGACCGGGTACGGGCCGGCGTTCCTCGCCGCCCTCCCCGGGATCATGGACGGCGCGCAGGCCGCGGTCGCGAGCCGGCGCGAGGATCCCGACGGGGACGACGTGCTGGCCGAGCTGGTGCGGCTGCAGGCCGACGACGGCGACCGATCGGGCACCGACGGACTGGGCGAGGTCGAGCTGGTCACGCTCGTCTGGCACCTCGTGATCGCGGGCCAGACCCCGACCAACGCGCTCGCCAACGGGGTGGCGGCGCTGCTGGCGCACCCCGACCAGCTCGCCGCGCTGCGGGCCGACCCGGCACTGATGCCGGGCGCGGTCGAGGAGCTGCTGCGCTGGTGCGGCCCCCAGCTGATGGCCGTGCCGCGCTTCGCGGCCACCGACGTCGAGATCGAGGGGGTCGTGGTGGCGGCGGGGCAGCCGGTCACGGCGTCGATCGCGGGCGCCAACCGCGACGAGGCGGTGTTCCCCGACCCGGAGCGGCTCGACGTCACCCGGCCCGCCGGGGCGCAGCTGGGATTCGGCCACGGCCCGCACTACTGCCTGGGCGCCGCGCTGGCGAAGGTGGAGTGCGAGGTGGCGTTCACCGCACTGTTGCGGCGCTATCCGCGCCTCGCGGCGGCCGCTGCTCCCGAGCGGGCGCCCGACCCGGGCACCTGGCGGCTCGTGACGCTGCCGGTGGTCCTCGGCTGAGTCGTAGCGCCGGCTGCTCGGGTCCCTTACGCCGCTCGGCCCAGCGTTCCCGACGATTCGGCGGTCCCTTCCGGAAGGCTTCACCCGAACCGCCGAATGATCGATGGTTGAACCTCGATGAAGGCGGGCATTCCTGCGTCACGACGCTGCGACGGAACCCCTTACCGGCACCCGCGCAGCCACTGCCTCGCCGGAAGAAGGAGCCATCATCATGGGTTTGGACGACAAGATCGAGAACAAGGCCGAAGAGCTCAAGGGTCAGGTCAAGGAAGGCGCCGGCAAGGCCACCGACGACCACGAGCTCGAGGCCGAGGGCAGGGCCGACCAGGCTTCGGGCAACCTGAAGCAGGCCGGCGAGAAGGCCAAGGACGCGGTGAAGAACGTCTTCAAGAAGTAGTCCGCACGATCTCGAAAGGCGCGTGGTAGTCCCATCCCCGTTCATCTGCATTCGGAGGCATCGTGATCATCCTCGGGCTCATCCTGCTCGTACTCGGCTATTTCCTGGGTCTGCAGATCCTGTACTTCCTGGGTGGATTGCTCCTGGTCGTCGGTGTCGTCTTCCTGATTCTGGGCAGCACCGGCCGCGCGATCGGCGGTAGGCGGCACTTCTACTGACCCCCGGCGCCACGGACACCGGTGGCCCCGACCGACGGACGTCGGCCGGGGCCACCGGTCTGTCTGCGTGCTCCTACATCGTGACCAGCTTCTCGAAGAAGAACTCGTGCTTGAGGAACGACACGTCGTACTCGTGACCCGGCTGCGGCGGCAGCAACTGCGCCGCCTGGAACAGCCGCCAGCCGTCCAGGAGCGCGTCGAGCCCGCTCTCGTAGGGCGGCACGTCGCTGTCGCCGGTGGTGGGCGACGTCGCGCCGGTGCCGTCGTAGACCGACCAGCCGACCACGCGGGAGTCCAGCGCGGAGGAGGCGAGGTAGAGCACCAGCACCTGCTGGCGCACATCCACCCGCGGCTGCGTGCCGGGGGCGGGTGTGGGGGTGGGGGTGGCGGCGGGGATCATGCCGGCTCCTTCTTCGCGGCGTGCGGGTTGAGGCTGCGCTGCGCGACGACCCGGCGGGGCCGGTTGGACACGCGCGTGACCCAGTAGTCCGGATCGGCCGTGTCGTCGCCGGTCAGCGCCTGCCAGAGCTTCACGCGGTTGTAGATCTCCAGCCGTCCGGTGGCGTTCTCGTACCAGTCGAACCGGGTGTTCAGCTCCGCCGCGACGCGCTCGTCGTGGAGGTCGTCGGTGTTCCAGAGCCGGACCTGCCGGACGGTGGGGTTGAACCGGATCTTGAACATGTAGCGGTCGATGTCGCTGTCGTTGCGCCTGCCGCCGTGCCAGATCCCGTGGTGGAGGAACACCACCGTGCCCGCCGGGCAGGTGAGCCGGGTCTGGCCGCGCAGGTTCTGGTAACGGCCGGTGTCGGACTCGTTGGTGCGGCGCAGGTGGCTGCCGGGCACGCTCAGCGTGCCGCCCATCTCCAGCGTCACGTCCTGCGGGTAGTACATGAGCTGGACGTCGAACGCGTCCGGCCGCACGTCGATGATCGCGTCGGCGTGCAGGTTCTGCGCCTCACCCTCGCGGGCCCTGCGGATGTGGACGGCGTGGTGGTCCACGGTCGGGTCCGGGCCGACGAGGCTGTGCACGGCGCCGGCGATGGCCGGGAGCTGCACGAGCCGCTGCGCGAACGAGCCGTCGTCGAACGTCTCGGTGAGCGGAGTGCCGTAGGGCACGGCCGGGATGCCGGCGTCGAGCACGGCGATGGCCTCGGCGTTCATCTCGGCGGGCACGACGGCGTCGATCCGCAGCGATCCGTTCGCCACGAAGTGCGCCATCTGCACCGAGGTCATCAGGTGCTTGCGGTGCGGGTGTGAGCTCATGTCTCCCTCTGCGGGGCAGGAGTGGTCCGTACTCCACCACGCTAGGCACGCCCGGCGGCCCAGGGCGTGGGCTGAGATCACCAGTGCTGGTCGATTCTCACTACGGGGATAGGGTTCGGCGCGTGCTCGACCTGCATCTCGCGCAGCCACCCGAGATCGTGAACGTCGGGGTGGGGGTGCACGGCGTGCGCGGGCCGCACGACGTCTTCCGGCTGCCCGACCTGTGGCAGTTCCACGTGTACGGCTACCACGGCGAGCTGACGCTGCTCGGCGAGACGCACCGGATCCGGCCCGGGGCCGTCAGCTTCGTGCCGCCGGGCGTGCAGGTGCGGTTCGACTACCGCGGCCGGTCCGAGCACCTGTTCGCCCACTTCCGCACCGTGCCGGTCGGGCGCCCCGCCCGCGTCCCGGTCCTGCAGGACGCGGGGGCGGCGGCGGGGCTGCTCGGTGATCTGATGCGCCACGCCGTCGCGGCGTTCCCCGGCGGCTCGGCGCTGGTCACCGCCGAGGTCTGGGCCGTCCTGTGGCGGGTCGCGCAGCTCGCCGAGCACCCGGACGCCGCCGACGGTCGGGGACCGGGTGCCGTGGCGATCGCCGCCGCCCATGTCGAGGCCAACCTCGCCCTGCCGCTGGCGGTCCCGGACCTGGCCCGTGTCGCGGGGGTGTCGCACAACCACCTCATCCGGCTCTTCCGCGCCGAGACGGGGCTGACGGTGGTGGCGTACGTGCGCTCGCGCCGGATGGCCAGGGCGCGCCACCTGCTCACGTCCTCGACGCTGTCGATCCCGGCCGTTGCCGCGACGGTGGGCATCACGGACCTGCAGGCCTTCAACAAGCTGTGCCGCCGCGAGCTGGGTGGATCGCCGCGAGCGGTGCGGGCCCGGTCCGGCTGAGGCCGGCTGGGGCGACGGCCGCCAGGTCAACGGTGCGCCCAGGGGCGAAACGGCTTGACGGCCGGCGGTCGGGCACGATCACCTGTGCTGCCCGGACCTATCGGAACCGGCATGTCGAAACGGCATGATCAGGACACCGCAGAACGACAGGAGCGTGTGATGGCGGGCCCCACGACCGACCACCTGGATGAGGCGGTGGGCCCCGGGCCACGCGCATCGAGTGCCGGGGTGGTGATCGCGCTGCTCGTGGGCTCGGCCTTCGTCATGATCCTCAACGAGACGATCATGAGCGTCGCCCTGCCGGCCCTGATGGGCGACCTCGCGATCGGTGCGAGCACGGCGCAGTGGCTCACCAGCGGCTACATGCTCACGATGGCCGTGGTCATCCCCACCACCGGTTTCTTGCTGCAGCGCTTCCGCCCGCGCACGATCTTCCTCGCGGCGATGACGCTGTTCAGCGCCGGCATCCTGATCGCCGCCATCGCCCCCGGCTTCCCGGTGCTGCTGCTCGCGCGGGTGGTGCAGGCCTCGGGCACCGCCGTGATGGTGCCGCTGCTGATGACGTCGGTGCTCACCCTGATCCCCGCCGACCGCCGCGGTTCCACGATGGGCACCATCAGCATCGTGATCGCCGTGGCACCGGCCGTCGGTCCCACCCTGTCGGGGCTGATCCTGGGCGCGCTCGGCTGGCGCTGGATGTTCTGGATCGTGCTGCCGATCGCCGTGCTCGCGCTCGTGCTGGGCGCTGTCCTGCTGCGGATCCCGGCCGAGACCCGCAAGGTTCCCCTCGACGTGATCTCGGCGATCGTGTCGGCGGTGGCCTTCAGCGGTTTGATCTACGGCCTGAGCAGCATGGGCGACGCGATCCACGGCACGGCCACGCTCTCGCCGTGGATCCCGGTGCTGATCGGCGCCGCGGCGCTGGTGGTGTTCGTGCTGCGGCAGCTGCGCCTGCAGCGCTCCGACCGCGCGCTGCTGGACCTGCGCCCGTTCTCGCACCGGCCCTACGCCGTCGCGGTGATACTGGTGTGCCTGAGCATGATGGCGCTGTTCGGCGCCCTGATCCTGCTGCCGCTCTACCTGCAGGGCGTGCTGCACGTGAGCACGCTCGTCACCGGCTTGCTGCTGCTGCCCGGCGGCCTGGTCATGGGCCTGCTCGGCCCCGTCGTCGGGCGCCTGTTCGACAAGCTGGGTGCTCGCCCTCTCGTGCTGCCCGGTGCGGTGGTGCTCAGCGTCGCCCTGTGGATGTTCACGCTGCTGGGCGCGGAGACGCCGCTGTGGCTGGTGGTCACGGTGCACGTGGTGCTGAGCGTCGGGCTCGCCCTGATGTTCACCCCGCTGATGACCGACGCGCTCGGCTCGCTGCCTGCCAACCTGTACTCCCACGGCAGCGCGATCGTCACCACGCTGCAGCAGGTGGCCGGGGCCGCCGGTACGGCCGTGTTCATCACCGTGATGACGCTCGGGTCGGCCGCTCCGGGCGGGGCGATCGACGCCGCCGGCACGCACCTGGCGTTCCTCATCGCCGCGATCATCTCGCTCGTGGTGGTGGCGCTGTCGCTGCTGGTCGGGCGCGGCGCGGTCGCGAAGCCGACCGCGCAGGTCGTCGCGGGCGACTGAGCGGTCTGGGGTTCAGGCGGGCAGCCCGAGCAGGTAGTCGCCGGTGTCCTCGTCCCAGTCCATGGTGATCAGGGTGCGGGCCCTGGCCGCCTTGGCGAACGACAGGAACGTGTTGAACCCGTAGCGCTTCTCGCTGAACCCCGGCTCGCGCTTGCGGATCTTGTCCTTGAGCCCGCTGAGCTGCGGTCGCACCCCGGGCGACTGCAACTGCCCGACCACGTCGACGAGCAGCCGGAACGCGGCGTCCTCGGCCGACTCGCCCTGCGCGAACGTGACCTCTGGATCACCCTGCGCCGCCCCGGCGCGCAGATCGATGACGTGCTCGGACTCGAGGTGGCGCAACAGTTCCCGGAAGCCGCGGAAGCCGTGGTCGGCCTCGTCGAACGTGGGGTCCTTGCGCAGGATCGCGCGCTTGAGGCGCGAGGCGAGCACCGGGCCGTCGGCGTGGCGCTGCAGCCCCGCCAGCGTGCGCACCACGAGCGGGCCGACGTCGCTGTCGGCGCCCGAGGTGGCCGTCTCCTCCGGTGCCGTCTCCTCGAGTGCCGGTTCCTCGGGCGCGATCTGCACCGGTGCCGGCGTCGGGGCGCGACCCTCAGCCGCCCGCGTCTCAGCGGCCGGAGCCGGCGGCGTGGTGACGACCGGCGCCGTGGTGGGCTTCGGGGTGGACGCCGCGGCCGGACGACCCCGACCCCGCGCATGGCGTGCGGTGGGGGAGGCCTCGACGCCGGGCAGCCGGTCGTAGAAGAGGAACTCGTCACACGCCGGTGGCAGCAGCGCCGAGGTGGAGGACTGCACACCGATGCCGATCACGCGCTTGTCCAGCTCGCGCAGCTTGTGCACGAGTGGCGTGAAGTCGGAGTCGCCCGTGCCGATCGCGAACGTGGTGATGAACCCGCGCTCGTAGGCCATCTCGATGGCGTCCACGGCCATCTTGATGTCGGCGGCGTTCTTGCGGGACCCACCGATCCGTTGCGGGATCTCGATCAGCTCGACCTGCGCCCGCGCGAGCAGCCTGCGGTCCTCGTCGAAGTACGACCAGTCGGCGTAGGCGCGCCGGGCGACGACCCGGCCCCGCTCGGCGAGCGCGTCGGCGACCGGGCCGAAGTCGAACGGTGAGACCCCCAACCCGTCACGGGCCCCGATCGCGAGGTTCTCGTAGTCGAGGAACAGGGCGATGCGTTCGTCGTCGTTGATCATGCTTCGTCGATCATGGTCGTGCGCTCCCCTGGCCGATTGGCCGGGAGCCTAGTGGGGGTGTCGGACGCGGACCGCTAGGCGTCCCCGTCGAGCATGTACCAGGGCACCATGTGGACCGCCCCGTTCAGGCCCGGCATCGGGACGCCCTGGGCGAGCAGCCCGCGCTCCTCGTCCCGGGCGATGACCAGCCATCGGCCGGCGGTGTCGACGCTCATCTCGAGCTCGACGGTCTGGTCGGCGCCGTCGGGACGTGCGCGGTAGATCCGGCAGCGCTTGGCGATCTCCCAGATCTGGGCTTCACCGAGCTGCTGGACCTTCTCCAGGATCTCGAGGACATCGACGTCGTCGCTGCGCATGCGCGCACGGTAGCGGTTCGACGGCGGGTTCCGGGAGTGCTCCACGGCTCGCCCGGGAGGGTTCGGGTACTTCCACCAGGGGCCGATGTCCTCGACACTGGGAGGTGCTGAGGAGGTGCGCGATGGGCCGGACAACGGATCAGGAGCACGTGTACGAACTCCAGGCAGCGGCGGCGAGCGCGCTGGCGGCCGGGCGCGTCGACGCGGCCAAGGCCACCTTCGCCGAAGCGACGCGGCTCGCGTGCGAGGTGCTTCCCCCCGCTGATCCGGTGCGGCTCGCCGTCGCCGGTGCCCACGCCGACGCGTGGTTCGAGCACTGGAACGATGCGGAGCGGGCCTGGGAGATCGGGCAGGCCGCCTACGACGCCGCGGTCTTCGCGATCGACGACGCACCCCAGGAGCAGTACGGCGAGGCCGTTCGGCTCCTGTCGGACCTGCGCGACCAGATGACGTTCTGGGCCTTCCGGATGAGCTCCTGAGAGCGCCCTCACCATCCGGTTGGGTTCGGTGCGGGCAGCAATGGCAGGCCCCTCGTCGCAGTTTGTAGATTGAGGATTCTGTCAGTGCTGACGGGGAAGGCCGACGGGGAGGCGCGGGGGATGAGAACCACGGCGTTGAGCTATGCCAGCGGTCCGTCGGAGACACCGTTGATCGGGTCGACGATCGGCGGGCAACTGGAGCGCACCACCGCGGCCTTCGGCGATCGCGACGCGCTCGTCGACGTGCCCAGCGGTCGCCGATGGACCTACACCGCGCTCAACGATGCCGTCGACGCGCTGGCCACCGGGCTGCTCGGCCTCGGGATCGCCAAGGGCGACCGGGTCGGGATCTGGGCGCCGAACGTGCCCGAATGGGTGCTGGTGCAGTACGCCACGGCGAAGATCGGCGCGATCCTCGTCAACATCAACCCGGCCTACCGCAGCCACGAGCTGGGCTACGTGCTCAACCAGGCGGGCGTCTCGGTGCTGGTGTCGGCACGGGAGTTCAAGTCGTCCGACTACGCCGCGATGATCGACGAGGTTCGCGCGGACGCACCCGCGCTGCGCACCGTCGTGCTGCTGGGCTCGCCGGAGTGGGACGCGCTGGCCGCCACCCCGGCCGACGCCGCCGCCGTGGCCCAGCGGATGGCCACGCTGGACCGCGACGACCCGATCAACATCCAGTACACCTCGGGCACCACCGGGTTCCCCAAGGGCGCCACGCTCTCGCACCACAACATCCTCAACAACGGGTTCCTGGTCACGGAGGTGCAGCGCTTCACCGAGTCCGAGCGGCTCTGCGTCCAGGTGCCCTTCTACCACTGCTTCGGCATGGTGATGGGCAACCTCGGGTCGATGGCCCACGGCTCGTGCGTGGTGATCCCGGCGCCGTCGTTCGAGGCCGGCGCCACGCTGCGGGCGCTGCAGCAGGAGCGGTGCACGGCGCTCTACGGCGTGCCGACGATGTTCATCGGCATCCTCGAGCACCCCGACTTCGCCGCGGCCGACCTGTCGAGCCTGCGCACGGGGATCATGTCCGGCTCTCCGTGTCCTGTGGAGTACATGAAGCGCGTCGTCGCCGAGATGCACATGGACGAGATCACGATCAGCTACGGCATGACCGAGACGTCACCGGTGTCCACGCACACGCGCGTCGACGCCTCGCTGGAGCGGCGGACCTCGACGGTGGGCACGCCGCAGCCCCACGTCGAGATCAAGGTGGTGGACCCCGAGACGGGTCTGACGGTGCCGCGTGGCGAGACCGGCGAGCTGTGCGCCCGCGGGTACCTGGTGATGCGCGGGTACTGGGAGCAGCCGGAGCGCACGGCCGAGGTGATCGACGAGGCCGGCTGGATGCACACCGGCGATCTCGCGACGATGGACGACGAGGACTACCTCAACATCGTCGGGCGCCTCAAGGACATGGTGATCCGGGGCGGCGAGAACGTGTACCCGCGGGAGATCGAGGAGTTCCTCTACTCCCACCCCGACATCGCCGACGTGCAGGTCGTCGGCGTTCCCGACGCCCGGTACGGCGAGGAGCTGTGCGCCTGGATCCGGATGCGGGAGGGGCGCCCGGCGATCACCGCGGAGTCGCTGCGCGCGTACTGCACGGGCAAGCTGGCGCACTACAAGATCCCGCGCTACGTACATCTGGCCGACGAGTTCCCGATGACGATCACGGGCAAGATCCGCAAGATCGCGATGCGGGAGGCCTCGATCGAGGAGTTCGGCCTCAGCGGGGTGGGGCCGACGGCCTGAGAGGTCCCGCCGGTAGTCCACCTTCGGCGCGGCCGCAACGGGGCGCCGACGCTAGCTGCGCCAGCGCTCGTTGTAGCGCTCCTCGGCTTCGGCCCGTTCGACGGCCGTGGACTCGCCCCGGACCTCCGCCACGGTGCCGCGGGGGAAGCCCGCCTTCATGGCCCGGTGCTCGGTGGTCTCGTACATGTAGGCGAACGAGTAGAAGAACCCGATGCACAGCCCGGCGAGCACGGCGCACGCCCGCACCCAGACCGGCCCGGGGATGAGCACGAACAGCACCACCGCGATCGGCGCGAGCTGGACGGTCGTGCGGGCGAAGTGGCGCAGCACCCAGGTGCGCGCGGTGACGTCGCGCAGCACCCAGTCGCGCTTCGATGCGGGGAGTCCGGCGCCGAACGCGTAGAGCACCCACTGGAGCGGGTTCGGACGCTGCACGCCAACGCTTGGTGCACCAATCATCATGACACCAAGCTACACTGGATCCGTGAAGCTGGAAACCACAGGTGACGCAACGGACGTCGGCGACCTGCTCAGGCTCGACCGCCAGGTGTGCTTCGCGCTCGCCGTGGCCGCCCGCAACGTCGTCGCCCTCTACCGGCCTGTCCTCGAACCGATGGGCCTGACCCACCCGCAGTACCTGGTCATGCTGGCGCTCTGGGAACGCTCACCGCGGTCGGTCAAGGACCTCAGCGCGGCGCTCGCGCTCGACCCGGGCACCCTGTCCCCGCTGCTCAAGCGGCTGGAGGCGGCCGGGCTCGTCACCAGGGGGCGCGATCGCGCCGACGAGCGGCTGCTGGCCGTCACGCTCACCGACGCCGGTCGCGAGCTGCGGGAACAGGCGCTGAACGTGCCGCCCACGATCATCGCGCGGCTGGGGATGGAGCTCTCCGAGCTGGAGGAGATGCACGCCTCGCTCACCACGGTCATCGCCGCCTCCCGGACGGCCTTGGAGAGCGCGTAGCAGCGCGCTACTCGTGCACGATCACCCCGCGCACGTTCTTCCCCGCCAGCAGGTCGTCGTAGCCCTCGTTGACCTGCTCGAGGGTGTAGGTGCGGGTGATCAGCTCGTCGAGCTTGAGGTCGCCGCTGCGGTAGAGCCCCAGCAGCCGCGGGATGTCGGTGGTGGGGTTGCAGTCGCCGAAAAGGCTGCCCCTGATCGTCTTCTTGAAGAGCGTGGCGACGGTCCCGGGCAGCGAGATCGTGCGGTCGGTGAAGCCCGCCATCGCCGTCAACACCACGGTGCCGGCCTTGCCGATCGCGTCGAACGCCTCGCCGACGACCTCGGCCGTCATGATGTCGACGGTCAGGATCGCCTTGTCGGCGCCCACCCCGCGGGTCAGCTCCTGGGCCAGCCGGTGGGCGTCGGCGGAGGTGGTGGCGGCGTGGGTGGCCCCCACCTGCATGGCGACCTCGAGCTTGTGGCCGTGCGGATCCACGGCGATGACGTTCTGGGCGCCGGCGTAGCGAGCGCCCTGCACCGCGTTCATCCCGATCCCGCCGATGCCGTAGACGATCACGGTGTCGCCGGGGCGCACGTCGGCGGCGTTGACGGCCGAGCCCCAACCGGTGGGCACGCCGCAGCCGACGAGCGCGGCCTTGTCCAGTGGCAGGTCGGCGTCGATCCGCACCGCCGAGGTCTGGTGGATGACGCCGTAGCGGCTGAACGTGCCGAGCATGCACATCGCGCCGTAGCGCCCGCGCGACCCGCTGATCGGCCAGTGCTCGCCCGGCAGGAACCCGCGCATGATGTTGGCGCCGGTGTCGCAGATGGCCTGCTGGCCGGTGGCGCACCAGTGGCAGTGCCCGCAGCTGGGGATGAACGAGCAGACGATGTGGTCACCGGGGGCCACCCGGGTGACACCGGGCCCGACGTCCTCGACGATGCCGGCGCCCTCGTGGCCCAGCACCATCGGGAGCCAGCCCTCGATCTGCCCGTGCATGACGTGCAGGTCGGAGTGGCAGAGCCCGGCGTGGGTGAACCGGACGAGCACCTCACCCGGGCCGGGCCCGTCGAGCTCGATCTCCTCGATCTCGAGCGGCTTGCCGGCCTCGTGCAGGACGGCGGCGGTGGACTTCACGTGGCTCCTGCGGCGGGGGGAGTGGGCGTGCTGCGCTCGCGGCTGGCCTCGGCGGCGGCCTGCGTGGCGTTGTTCGTGGTGGCGGCGCGGGCGGCGAGCTCCTTGTACGTGAGCGGCTTGCGCTCGAACGCACCCTCGTGCGCCGCCACGGCATCGCGCTTCTCGGCGTGCTCGGGGTTGCGCGACTCGAACTCCTGTCGGGCGTCGAGCGCTCGGCGCCACTTCGTGACGTACTCCCGGTCGCCGCGCTGCACCCCCTCCCAGGACTGCGGTGCCGACGACATCGCCGGCGGCGGCGCGGCCGATCCGTGCATCGCGGGCGACGGCGGGCGGCGCACGGTCTCGGCACCGCACGTCGGGCAGTCGGGCGCGGGGCTGCGCCAGGACGGCACCAGCAGCTCGAAGCGCGCACCGCAGGCGCAGGCGTAGTCATAGACGGGCATCGGTGACCTCCACGCTGGTGACCTCTACTGAGCGAACCAGATGTCGGGTTCCAGCGGGGTGACATCGCTGCCGCCGGACGTCAGCGATGTCACCCCGCTGGAGGATCGGGACGTCAGGTGTAGGAGTTGCCGGGGCCCGTCCGCAGCTCGTGGATCTGGTCGGCGGAGTGGCCGAACACCACGGTGGCGTTCGTCTTCTCCTCGATGGCCCGGATCTTCTCCACCGACTTGAACCACGCCACGGTGTCGTAGACGATGCCCGCCGCGATCGGCGGTGGTCCATAGGACTCCTTGAGGTACAGCGAGTCGGACGTGAAGATCATCGTGCCGGTGTCCTTGAGGTCCACCTGCAGGCTCAGCGTGCCCCAGGTGTGGCCCGGTGTGCGCAGCAGCGTCACGCCGGGAAGGATCTCGGTGTCCTCGTTGATCGTGTCGAGCGTCAGCCCGTCGTAGTCGGACTTGATGTGGGCACCCAGGTTGTGCCCGTCGAAGGAGAACGCGCCCTCCTTCTCCTTCTCGTCAACGATGATCTTCGTGCCGCTGTCCATGAACATCTTGGCGTTGGCGGCGTGGTCGAGGTGCAGGTGCGAGAGCAGCAGGTAGTCGATGTCGCTGGGCTCGAGCTTGAGCTGCTTGAGCCGCGAGTCGAGCCACATCTCCTCGGTGGCCGCATCGACGGGGAAGAACTGGCCCAGCCCGGACTCCGCCCAGCGGGTCTCCCAGTCCCGCGGCACGCCCGAGTCCCAGAGCAGCTTCTTGCCCGACGGATGCTCGATGAGGACGGCGTGGGTCGGGACCTCGACCCAGTCCTTCTGCTTGACCGGCTGATCCCGCGTGGCCATGTTCATCGGGCTGATCAGCAGCCAGGTGAGGTCGGCGTGCATCGCCCCGGTGGGGAGGATCGTCACCTTGATCTTGTCGGCGTCAGACATCGTTCTCCTCGTCGTCGAGTGAGGAACCACTGAGCCGACCGTGTCGCGTTCTATAGAATCTTGCAACAGGTAGTCGGGTGAACTCCTGCCCGAGTGGAGAGGGTGATCTCCCGGCGATGCCTACGACGCCGACCCGGTGTGCCGCTGCGTGAACGCCCCACCGGCGGCCAGGTGGTCGGCGAGCAGCTGCCCGATGTGGCGGATGTGGCCCTGCATGGCGAGGCGCGCACCGTCGGCATCGCGGTTCTCCAGTGCGACGAAGATCGCGTCGTGGTCGTGCGCCGACGCCTCGGCCCAGCCGCGGACGCGCCCGAAGTAGCTGTGCGGCACGTAGTGCACGGTCATCAGCAGCATCGAGGTCAACCGGCCCGCCTCGGGGGCGCGGTTGATGGTGCGGTGGATCTCGTGGTTGAGCGTGTCGACGCGGACGGTGTCACCCGCCCGGGCGGCGGCCTCCAGGTCGGCCTGCACGGTGCGCAGCCGGGTGATCTCGGCGGCGGGCAGCAGCGTGGCACTGCGCGCGGCCAGCTCACCTGCGATGAACGCCTGCACCTCGAACAGGTCGACGACATCGCCGCGGCTCATCGGCACCACGCGGAACCCACGCCGGGGCTCCCAGCGCACGGTGCCCTCGCTCTGCAGGATCATCAGTGCTTCCCGTACCGGGGTGGCGCTGACGCCCAGCTGCGTCGCGAGGTGCTCGGTGCGGATGTAGGCCGACGGCCGCAGCTCGCCGACCATGATCGCCTCTCGGACGTAGGCGGCGACGGTCTCCGAGAGTTGCTTCTTGTCGAACTCGCGCAGGATCGGTGCCGACCGCGGGGGATCGGTCATCGGGTTCGTCCGTTCTCGCGAAGCCGGATCAGGAGCCCGGACCTGGTGTGCAGAATATCGTGCGGCCCGGCAGTGCCCGCTCGACCGGCAGGGCCCTCCGTGTGATGCCGAATACGCAGCGTACAACTTTCGCGGATAATATAGAATGTGGGAGGCTGTCCCGGTGGCCGAGCTGAGTGTCGAGGAACGGGCCGTCGTCGAGACGGTCGCGGCGTTCGTGGACCGGGAGATCCGCCCGGTCGTGCGGGAGCTGGAACACGCGAACACCTACCCGGAGGCCCTCATCGAGCAGATGAAGGAGCTGGGGATCTTCGGTCTCGCGGTGCCGGAGCCGTGGGGTGAGGCCCCGGTGTCGATGCCCTGCTACGCGCTGGTCACCGCCGAGCTGGCACGCGGCTGGATGAGCCTCGCCGGTGCGATGGGTGGGCACACGGTGGTGGCGAAGCTGCTGGTGGCGTTCGGTACGCGAGAGCAGCAGGACCGCTACCTGCCGCGGATGGCCACCGGCGAGATCCGGGCCACGATGGCGCTCACCGAGCCCGGCGGCGGCTCCGACCTGCAGGCCATGACCACCGTCGCGCGGCGCGACGGCGACGAGTACGTCGTCAACGGGGCGAAGACGTGGATCACCAACTCGCGCCGCTCCGGGCTGATCGCCCTGCTGTGCAAGACCGACCAGAAGGCCGAGCCGCGCCATCGCGGCATCTCGATCCTGCTGGTGGAGCACGGGCCCGGCCTGACGGTGTCGCGCGATCTGCCCAAGCTCGGCTACAAGGGCGTCGAGAGCTGCGAGCTCACCTTCGACGACCACCGCACGTCCGTGTCCAACCTGCTCGGCGGCGAGGAGGGCAAGGGCTTCGGGCAGATGATGAAGGGCCTGGAGACCGGCCGGATCCAGGTGGCGTCGCGCGCGCTGGGGGTCGGTCGGGCCGCCTTCGACGACGCGCTGCGCTACGCGCAGGAGCGCGAGTCGTTCGGCAAGCCGATCTGGCAGCACCAGTCGATCGGCAACTACCTCGCGAACATGGCCACCAAGCTCACCGCGGCCCGCCAGCTGATCCTGCACGCCGCCGAGCGCTACGAGTCCGGGCAGCGCTGCGACATGGAGGCCGGGATGGCGAAGCTGTTCGCCTCGGAGGCGGCGATGGAGATCGCGCTCGACGCGGTCCGGATCCACGGCGGCTACGGCTACTCCACCGAGTTCGACGTGGAGCGCTACTTCCGCGACGCCCCACTGATGATCGTGGGCGAGGGCACCAACGAGATCCAGCGCAACGTGATCGCCGCGCAGCTCGTCAAGCGGGGTGGGCTCGGCAACACGTGACCGGAACGGGGCAAGATCGGCGGGGCGTAGGGTCCCCGGCATGGGCGATGACGTGCGGTTGTGGATCGGCGGCTACCCGGAGGGGGAGGCGGCCGGCACCGGTGAGGGCATCTGGCGCAGCACCCTCGACACCGTGACCGGCACGCTGTCGGAGCCCGTGTTCGCCGTCGCGACGCCGGCGCCGACGTTCCTCGCCCTGCACCCCGACGGCCACACGATCTACGCCGTAGCGGAGGTGCCCGACGGCACGGTGAGCGCGTTCGCGGTCGACGAGTTGGCGCCGCGTGGCACCCGTTCGACGCTGGGCGCGCATCCCTGCCATGTGGTCGCGACCCGCGACGCGCTGCGTGTCGCGAACTACACCAGCGGCACGTTCACCACGATCGCGTTGGGCGCCGACGGTGCGGTGACCGGCGATCCGGTGGCGCACGCGTGGCGCGGAACCGGGCCCGACGCCGAGCGTCAGGACGGGTCGCACGCGCACTTCTCCGGCGCCGTCGGCGACGAGGTGTGGGTGGCCGACCTCGGCACCGACGAGCTGCGCCGCTACCGGGCCGACGGCTCGGGGGTGGTGGCGACCGGGGTCGGGGCCGTCCTGCCCGCCGGATCGGGGCCGCGCCACTTCGTGACCCTCGATGACGCCGTGCTCGTGGCCACCGAGCTGGACTCCGGCGTGTCCGTGCTCGTGCCGGGCACGGCGGGGGAGCCGGTGCGGTTGCTCGCGCGCCACGACGCATCGGTGACGCCTGCTCGCGGCGGCGGCCGGAACTACCCGTCCCACATCGCGCTCGACGCCACCGGCACGCGCCTGCACGTCGCGGTGCGCGGTGCCGACGTGCTCGCGACGTTCGCCGTCGAGCAGGCGCCCGACGGGCCGGTGCTCACGCACCTGGCCGACACCGCCACCGGCGGGCGGTGGCCGCGCCACTTCGCCGTCATCGGTGATCTCGTGGTCGTGGCCGACCAGTACTCGTCGGATCTCGCGGTGCTGCGCATGGATCGGGACTCCGGTCAGGGCGAGCTGGTCGGGCGCCATCCCCACCCCGCACCCGCCTGCGTATTGCCGGCCCTCGTTCCGTAAGGGCGTTGGGCCACCGCTGATGCGGGGTACTCCGAGGCATGGGAGATCCAGAGGACCAGCGCGCTGACGGCCCGTCGACCCGGCCGGCCGGGGAGACCCACGACGACATGGAGACCGAGGATCCAGACCGTGTCCGGGAGCGGCGCGACGAGGCAGGCGAGGGCTCCGACGACGACGCGGCGCCGTCGGAGCCCCGGCCGCGGTAGGAACGACCGTCAGCGCGCCGGCTTCTCCGGTGCCGCCGTGTCCAGCGGGACGGCCGCGGCGCGCACCAACCCCAGCTGGGCGTTCTGGCGGGGGAGCACGGCGTCGGCAGCCCAGTCCACCGCGGTGCGTGCCCGGTTCCCCGGCATGGCCATCAGGTCGTAGCTGCGGGTGCCGATGCCGAGCGAGGCGGTGACGTTCTCGCCCGCGCGCTCGCCCTGACGCTGCGCGTGCTGGGCCGTCATGCCGGTGACCTCGCCGGGGCGGGTCAGATCCGGGACGGCCGCCGCGTCACCGCAGGCGAACACCTCCGGGTGGCCGGGCACCTGCGGGTACTCGTCCACCACCAGGCCCTGCTGCGCGTCCAGGTCGAGGCCGGAGCTGCAGGTCGGTTCCGCAGGGCTGCCTCCGTTGTCAGCGGTGTTCGTGTTCATATCCGTGGGGCAGCTTCATCATGACGCGGGCACCCTCAGGGCTGCGGGGGCGATGCCGGTCGGGTCGTGACCCGAGGGCTGCCGTCGGGCGGCGGCGCGTTGATGCCCGCGCGGCGCTCCTGCACGGCTTCGGCGATCTCGTCGCTGCGGCGCCGCTCGCGGACCCGGATCAGCACCAGCATCGATATCCCGTAGGCGGCGCCTAGGACCAGGAGCACGACACCGAGCCGCATGACGAAGGTCTGCAGCGGGCTGCCGGCCTGCAGCGTGATCACCGAGATGATCGCGAGGACGCCCAGGGTGATGAGGTGGAACAGGACCGACAGGAGCAGGTTGACCGAGCGGGTCACCTTGTCGTCCTGGAAGACCTCCAGCAGGAACGGCTGACCGGCGACGAGCAGCAGCCGCCCCACGAGGAACGTCAGGCAGATCGAGACGACCAGCAGTGCGATGTACTGCGCGGTGTCGCTCATGCGTCGGCCCCGCGGGGCGGGTCGGTCGACACGGCGGTCAGCGTCAGCCAGGACCGGCGCTCGAGCAGCCGGTCGATGTCGGCCCACAACCCCGAGACCCGCTCCCCGAACCGGGAGGCGGTGACCTTCGTGTAGAGGGCGGCGATGTGGTGGTCCAGGGTGTCGAGGTCGGGGCACAGGTAGGTGGCGCCCCCGTGCCCGGTGACCGTGGTGGACGGGTCCTCGACAACGGGACCGAAACTGAGTCGCGGCATCCCGCTCGCCTCCTTCATCGCTCTGCCCGGGTTGCGTGAACGGGGGATTCCCGCCGGGGCTGTTCGGCAAACCGGGACGTTTCGGCACGTAACTCGGTCGTTGCGTGGGTACTCCACGGTCATGCCGAGCACCGTGCGAGAGACCGAGCGGACCTACGAACCAGGAGAGGGCGGCGGGCTCCCGTCGCTGACGCGGGTCGACGGCGTCGAGGCGATGGTCGGGCCCGATGAGATCGGTCTGGAGAACCAGTACTTCGACACCGCCGACCTGCGCCTGGCCGCCGCGGGCATCACGCTGCGACACCGCCGGGGTGGCGGCGAGACCGGCTGGCAGCTCAAGCTGCCCGCCGGTGGTGACAGCCGCGACGAGATCCGGGTGGCCGACGTCCGGACCCAGCGGGCGCGGCTGCGTCCGCCGCCCGAGCTCGTCGCGCTGACCAGGGCGTACAGCCGAGGCGCTGTGCTGACCCAGGTCGCGGTGATGACGACGCAGCGGCGCGAGTGGCGGCTGCTCGACGGTGCCGGCGCCACCGTGGCGGAGCTCGCCGACGACACGGTGCACGGGCACCGCACCGGTGCCGACACCACCGCCGTCACGTGGCGCGAGATCGAGGTGGAGCTCGCCGACGCCGGCGACGTCGCACTGCTCGACCGGGTGGAGAAGCGGCTCGCGAAGGGCGGGGTGCGCCGCAGCGCCACCGCGACCAAGCTCGAACGGGTGCTCGGGGACCGGTGGCCGTCCCCGGTCGCTCCGCCCCGGATCTCCGGCGCCTCGTCGGTCGGTGCCGTCGTGGTGGCGTATCTGCACACGCAGGCCGAGCAGCTGCGCCGGATGGACGCGCAGGTGCGCAGGCAGGCCCCCGATGCGGTGCACCAGATGCGGGTGGCCGCCCGACGGCTGCGCAGCGCCCTGCAGGCCTACGGTCGCGTCGTCGACCGCGACAGCACCCGGGAGCTGACCGACGAGCTGAAGTGGCTCGGGGAGGCGCTCGGTTCGGCGCGAGACCTCGAGGTCCTGCACGACCACCTGCAGGCAACGGTGGCCACGTTGGCTCCGGAGCTGGTCCTCGGCCCGGTCGCGGCGGAGCTGACCAGGGAGTTCTCGCCCCGGCAGGCTGCCGCTGCGGCGGAGGCGGTGGCCGCGCTGGACAGCGACCGCTACCTCGCGCTGCTGGAGCGGATCGACCTGCTGCTCGCCGACCCGCCCCTGACCCGGCAGGCGGGGCGCAAGGCCCGCAAGGCATTCCCGGCGCTGCTGGGCCGGACCCACCGGAGCCTGGGCAAGCGGCTGCGCGTCGCCGGGTCAGCGGCGGCGGGCCCCGAACGGGACGAGGCACTGCACGAGGCCCGCAAGGCGGCCAAGCGGCTGCGCTACGCCGGTGACGTCGGACGTCCGGCGCTGGGGACGCCGGGCCGCAGGCTCACCCGGCAGGTGAAGAAGCTGCAGCAGGTGCTCGGCGACCACCACGACGCGGTGGCGGCGCGCCCGGTGGTGCGCGACCTCGCCGTCCGGGCGCAACAGGACGGGGGGAGCGGGTTCACCTACGGGCTGCTCCACGAGGTGGAGTCGTCGCGGGCGCGAGATTGCGAACGGGCCCTCCCGGCGGCGGTGCGGAAGGTGAAGAAGGCCGCAGCCCCGGTACTGGGCTGATGCGCCGAGCCATTGGTCCCGGCATGCGGTGAGTTGGGGTGGATGGCCCCGCGAGTTGCGCTTGAATGCACCGCGAGTCGGGGTGGCCGAATGGGTGCGTTGCTTTGCGTGCCCCGGCTTTTGGGGCCGCCTCGCCGGCGGGGCAGGTCGACGGGAGGACACTCCAGGCCCCCGGTGTGCGCGCAGCGCGCGCCCGGGCTCCTGGCCCGGCAGGGCACGGGGCGGCAGCAGGCGCAGGGCTTGCCGCGAGTTGCGCTCGAACGCACCGCGAGTTGCGACGGATCGACCTGCGAGTTGGGGTCGCGTTGCGTTGAGCGCCCGGTTTCAGGACCGCCTCGACGGCGAGCAAGATCTCCAGCAGAGCGTTGCCGGGTCGCACACGGCCAGATGAGCTTGATCAGCGAGTGCGGTACCTGAGCTGCATGGGTGCACCTCCGGTACCGCACCCGGCGATCATGGCCGGTGCTCCACGACCGATGTGACCGTTGTGCCCGCAGGGCTTCGTCGAGAGCGAAGTCAATGCGATCAACAGACCATTTGATCACCACAAGTACGTTCGAGGCACCAGTGAGCACAGCCTGGTGAGCACAGCCTGGCAGGCCTCCGATGCGGAGATCCTGCACGGGCTCGCCGCGATAGCGAAGAAAACGAACCTTCTCCGCCTTGAAGGACTCGCCTTGATGCGCGAATCCGACGTGTTCAACCCTTACGAGCTGGGCGTCCTCGCCCGCCGGCGGTTGGCGTTCCTCGACCCCGACGGCGCCGCACCTCGCGACACCCCTCCGGCGCAGGACCACCTCACCTTCACTGCGAACGGCGAGGGCTTCGACCTGCGCGGCTGGCTGAGCACCGAATCCGCCGCCGACCTCAACACCGCCCTCTCACCGCTGGCCGCACCCCAACCGGCCGACGACGGCACCCCGGACCCGCGGACCAAGCCAGAACGCGACGCCGACGCACTGGTCGACCTCGCCCGCCGATCCCTGACCTGCGGACAGCTGCCTGTCGATGGTGGGGAACGCCCGCACGTCAACGTCACCATCACCCTCGAAGACCTCGAAAGCCGACTCGGTGCCGGCCTGCGCGACTTCGGCGACGGGTCCATGGCCGGCCGACGCTCCCAGGCTCTGCCCCGCGGGTGGGCGCGTGATAGCCCTCTGGGAGGTCGTCGGGAGGGCACGACCCCGACCCGCCTGGAGACCTGCCCGCCGGCGAGGCGCTCTTCGCGCGGCCCGCCGCGGAGGGCCTGCGACCCCATGGTCCACGGCTAAGTTACCGCCGGTATCGACATTCGTAGGTTACTGGCGGTAGGTTGGCGTTGCCGGATCCAACGGAGGAGGCAGGACCTTGACCGCTGATCATGTCGACGTGCTGATCGTGGGTGCTGGGCTGTCCGGCATCGGTGCCGCGTACCACCTGCGCACCAGCTGCCCGGACCGCTCCGTCGCGATCCTCGAGGCGCGCGCCACCATGGGCGGCACGTGGGACCTGTTCCGCTACCCGGGCGTGCGTTCCGACTCGGACATGCACACCCTCGGCTACCGGTTCACGCCCTGGGTGTCCGAGGACTCCATCGCCGATGGCCCGGCCATCCTCGACTACGTCAAGGAGACGGCGGCCAAGTTCGACGTCGAGAAGGAGATCCGCTTCCACCACAAGGTGGTGGGCGCGGAGTGGTCGAGCGAGACGCAGCGCTGGACGGTCGACGTCGAGCGCACCGACACCGGCGAGCGGGCGCAGCTGACCTGCGGGTTCCTCTACCACTGCTCCGGCTACTACAACTACGACGCCGGCTACACGCCCGAGTTCCCGGGCCGCGAGGAGTTCGCGGGCCAGGTGGTGCACCCGCAGTTCTGGCCGGAGGACCTGGACTACGCGGGCAAGAAGGTGGTGGTGATCGGCAGTGGCGCCACCGCGGTGACGCTGGTGCCGGCCATGGCGGGCGACGCCGCGCACGTCACGATGCTGCAGCGCTCGCCCACCTACGTGGTGTCGATGCCGCGCAAGGACCCGATCGACCGCGCCCTGCGCAGCGTCCTGCCCACGAGCGTGTCGTACCCGATCGTGCGCTGGAAGAACGTGCTGACCCAGTCGCTGAGCTACCAGCTCAGCCGCCGCCGCCCCGAGATGATGAAGGCAGTGCTGCGCAAGGGTCTCGAGCGCATGCTGCCCGCCGGCTACGACATCGACACCCACTTCACGCCCCGCTACAACCCGTGGGACGAGCGGCTGTGCCTGGTGCCCGACGGCGACCTGTTCGCCGCACTGCGCGCCGGCACGGCCTCCGTGGTCACCGACCGGATCGCGGCCTTCACCGAGAAGGGCATCCGGCTGGAGTCGGGCGCCGAGCTGGAGGCCGACATCATCGTGACCGCCACCGGCCTGAACCTGCAGATGTTCGGCGGGTGCCCCGTGTCGGTGGACGGGAAGCCGGTCGTGCTGGCCGAGCACCTCACCTACAAGGGGATCATGCTCGACGGGGTGCCCAACTTCGCCTACACGTTCGGCTACACCAACGCGTCCTGGACCTTGCGGGCCGACCTGGTCGCCGAGTACGTCTGCCGCCTGCTCAACGTGATGCGCGCACGCCACTACGCCGTGGCGGTGCCGCGCAACGCCGACCTGGCGATGGCGACCAAGCCGCTGCTGGACTTCCAGCCCGGCTACATCCGGCGCGCGCTCGCCGCCCTGCCCAAGCAGGGTTCGCACGCGCCGTGGAAGAGCCGGATGAACTACCCGCTGGAGCTGCTGGAGCTGCGCCACCGCCCGGTCACCGACCGGATGCGGTTCCTGAAGCCACTGCCCGCGGCGCCGGCGCCCGCCGTGGTGGCGGCGCCGGTCGCCCAGCCCGTGGCGGGGGACTGACCCCTCAGTGCACCTGGCGGTCGGCGTCGGTCCAGTACTTCTTGCGCAGCTCGCGCTTGAGGATCTTGCCGGCGCCCGAGACCGGTAGCGCTTCGACGAACTCGACGGTGCGCGGCGCCTTGTACCCGGCGATCAGCGTCTTGACGTGCGCGCGGATCTCCTCGGGAGTGGGCGCGCTGCCGGCCTGCAGCACCACGACGGCGTGCACGCGCTCGCCCCACTCGGCGTCGGGCACGCCGATGACGGCACACGACGCGACGGCCGGGTGCTGCGCGAGCGCGTTCTCGACCTCGGCCGAATACACGTTCTCGCCGCCGGTGACGATCATGTCCTTGATCCGGTCGACGACGAAGACGTAGCCGCGCTCGTCCATGTAGGCGCCGTCGCCCGTGTGCATCCAGCCCCCACGCAGGGCGGCGGCGGTCTCCTCGGGCTTGTTCCAGTAGCCGAGCATGACGTGCCCACCGCGGGCGACGACCTCGCCGACGGTGCCGCGGGGCACCTCGTTGTCCTCGGCGTCGACGATCCGGACCTCGCAGTGCGGCGCCGCCCGGCCCGCCGAGCGCCGCAGCGTGGCGTCGCGGTGGTCGGCCGCGCCCAGCATCGTGGCCACCGGTGACAGTTCCGTCATGCCGTAGGCCTGCGTGAAATCGGCGGTGGGCAGGATCTTGACGGCCCGCTCGAGCACGGCCTCGGAGATGGGAGAGGCGCCGTAGATCAGGTTCTGCATGCTGGACAGGTCGGCGGTCTGGGCCGCCGGGTGATCGGCCAGCACCTGGATCATGAGCGGCACCAGCAGGGCGTCGGTGGTGGCGTGCTTCTCGATGGCGGCGATGACGGCCACCGGATCGAACATCGCCACGATGACGTGCGTGCTGCCCAGTGCGCACCCGGCGACCCAGGCGGCGATGTCGGCGAGGTGGAACATGGGCGCGGTGTGCAGCAGGCGCCCGCCGCGGGTCATGAACCCGCCGTTGGCAGTGGACCCCAGCGCCGAGACGAGCATGTTGGTGTGGCTGAGCATCACCCCCTTGGGGAAGCCCGTGGTGCCGCCGGTGTAGAAGATGCCGGCCAGCGCGTCGCCGCTGCGGTGCGCGTCGGGCACCGGCTCGTGCTCGGCGATCAGTGCCTCGTACCCCAGCGTGCCATCGGGCGTCGGTGCCTCCCCGCAGTGGATCACGGTGGCCAGGTCGGGGCACTGTTCGCGCAACGCCGGGACCATCGCGGCGAACGCGTCGTCCACGAGCAGCACCCGGGTGTCGGAGTCGACGAGCGAGTACGCGATCTCGGCGGGGCTCCACCGGACGTTGACGGGGTTGAGCACCGCGTCGGCCCACGGCGTGGCCAGCAGGTACTCGTGGTAGTTGTCGGAGTTCAGCGCGAGGATGGCGATCCGATCACCGGGAGCGACCCCGAGCGCCTGGAACGCACCGGCCAGCCGTGCCACGCGATCGGCGCACTCCGCCCAGGTGCGCCGGCGCTCGCCGAAGATCGTGGCCGGTTGGTCCGGGGTCTGCTGCACCGCTCGGTGCAGGGCCTGGGTGAGGTACATGCCGTCTCCTGAAGGTCGCGACGTTCGCTGCGGGTGCTGGCGCGCCGTGGCCCGGCGGCATGAGGTCAGCGGTGATCCATGTCACTGATTGCCCCGAAACCCTAGGGCGCCCAACCGCGGCCGGTCAAGGTTTTCGGCGACGTTATGTGAATCACGCCTAGTTTCAGTCGGCGATGGTGCAGTATCGTCGGCAGCCCAGGGAGGTGCTTGCCATGCCACAGCGTGTTCAGGTCGTCGGTGTCGGGATGATCCCGTTCGTCACGCCGAGCCGAACCGAGGCGTACGACGTCATGGGGGATCGGGCCGTGCGAGCGGCGCTGGCCGATGCCGGCGTCGACTACGCACTCGTCCAGCAGGCCTACGTCGGTTATGTGTACGGCGACTCGACAGCCGGTCAGGCGGCGCTCTACGGCGTCGGCCAGACCGGGATCCCGGTCGTCAACGTGAACAACAACTGCTCCACCGGGTCGTCGGCGCTGTGGCTGGCCCGCCAGGCCGTGGAGTCCGGTGCGGTCGACTGCGTGCTCGTGCTGGGCTTCGAGCAGATGCGCCGCGGCGCGCTCTCGGCGATCTGGGACGACCGGCCCAGCCCGTTCGACCGCTTCAACGAGATGGCGGTGCGCGCGCAGGCGCCGGACCCGACGGCGCCCTTCGCAGCGCAGTACTTCGGCGGCGCCGGTGCCGCCTACGCGGAGCGCCACGGCACCGCGCCGGAGACGTTCGCCCGGATCTCGGTGAAGTCGCGCCAGCACGCCGCGCACAACCCCTACGCGGTGTTCCGCGAGCAGGTCACGGTCGAGGACGTCTTGGCCTCGCCGCACATCTACGGCCCGCTGACGCGGCTGCAGTGCTGCCCGCCCACCTGCGGCGCCGCGGCGGCGGTGCTCACGAGCACGGAGTTCGCGCGCAAGCACGGCCTCGACACCTCGGTCGCGATCACCGCGCAGGCGATGACGACCGACACCGCGTCCACGTTCGGCGGGGACGACATGATCAAGCTGGTCGGCTACGACATGGCGCGGTCGGCGGCCCAGCAGGTCTACGAGCGCTCCGGCGTGGACCCGCTCGACCTGAAGGTCGTCGAGCTGCACGACTGCTTCACCGCCAACGAGCTGCTCACCTACGAGGCCATCGGCCTCACGCCCGAGGGCACCGCGGAGAAGTTCATCCTCGACGGCGACAACACCTACGGCGGCCGCGTGGTCACCAACCCGTCGGGCGGCCTGCTGTCGAAGGGTCACCCGCTGGGCGCCACGGGGCTGGCGCAGTGTGCCGAGCTCGTCTGGCAGCTGCGCGGGCAGGCCGAGGGCCGCCAGGTCGAGGGCGCGAAGGTGGCGCTGCAGCACAACATCGGGCTCGGCGGCGCCGCCGTCGTCACGCTGTACGAGAAGGTGAGCTGACGTGGCAGTCTCCACCGATGTGATCGGGCGTGCCCTGCCGGTCAGCACGGTCGACGTCGAGCGTGGCCGGCTGGCGTTCTTCGCCACGGCGATCGGCGAGACCGATCCCGTCTACTCCGACCTCGCCGCCGCGCGCGCGGCCGGGCACCCGGACCTGCCGGTGCCGCCGACGTTCCTGTTCGGTCTCGAGATGGCGGGGGCCGACCCGTTCGCCCTGTTCACCGAGCTGGGCATCGACCTGCGCCGGGTGCTGCACGGCGAGCAGTCCTTCACCTACCACGCGGTGGCGCACGCCGGGGAGACGCTGACGGTCGCCCCGTGCATCGCCGATGTCTACAGCAAGAAGGGCGGTGCGCTGGAGTTCATCGTCAAGGAGACCAGCATCAGCCGTTCCGACGGCACCGTCGTCGCCGAGTTGCGCAACACGATCGTGATCCAGAATCCCGCCCAGAACACTGAGGTGCCCCGATGACGGCGATCGGCGAAGCGAGGGTCGGCACGCAGCTGCCGCCGCTGGTCCTGCCCGCGATCAGCCGCACCACGCTGGCCCTGTTCGCGGGGGCGTCCGGTGACCACAACCCGATCCACATCGATCTCGACGTCGCCCGCTCCGCCGGGCTCGACGACGTCTTCGCCCACGGCATGCTGTCGATGGCCTACCTCGGGCGGCTGCTCACCGGGTGGGTGCCGCAGGAGCGGATCCGCACCTACCGGGTGCGCTTCGCCGCCATCACACCCGTGCTCGCGCAGCCCACCTGCACCGGCACCGTCGCCGCGATCGACGAGGTGGACGGCGAGCGTCGCGCCCGCATCGAGCTGGCCGTCACGCTCGCCGACGGCACCGTGACCCTCACCGGCGACGCCGTCGTCGCACTCTGATCAGGAGAAGCGCCATGGGAACGCTGCAGGACAAGGTCGCCATCGTCTCCGGCTCCGGCCGGGGGATCGGCCGGGAGATCGCACTCAAGCTCGCGTCCGAGGGCGCGAAGGTCGTGGTCAACGACCTCGACGCCGAGCCCGCGAAGGAGACCGTCGCCGCCATCGAGGGCGCGGGCGGTGCCGCGGTGTCGTGCATCGGGAGCGTCACCGACGCCGACTTCGGGGACCGGTTCGTCGCCGCCGCCGTCGACAACTTCGGCGGGCTCGACATCATCATCAACAACGCCGGCTACACCTGGGACACCGTCATCCAGAAGATGACCGACGAGCAGTGGGACGCCATCCTCGACGTCCACCTCAAGGCGCCGTTCCGGATCCTGCGCGCGGCCCAGCCGGTGATCAGCGGGCTCGCGAAGAAGGAGGCCGCGGCCGGTGCCGTGACCTGCCGCAAGGTCGTCAACATCTCCTCGATCGCGGGGCTGGGCGGCAACGCGGGCCAGGTCAACTACGCCGCCGCGAAGGCCGGGATCACCGGGCTGACCAAGACGCTGGCCAAGGAGTGGGGCCGCTACAACGTCACGGTCAACACCGTCGCCTTCGGCCTGATCAGGACGCGGCTGACCGAGGCCGCCGCCGGTGGCGACGCCGAGATCGACGTGCAGGGCAACAAGATCAAGGTGGGTGTCAACCCGGCGCTGCTGGGCGCGATGGAGAAGATGATCCCGCTGGGCCGCGCCGGCACCCCGGCCGAGGCGGCGGGCTCGGTGTACCTGCTGTGCCTGCCCGAGTCCGACTACGTCAGCGCGCAGACCCTGATCTGCGGCGGCGGGTTCTTCGTCTGATGAAGCGGATCCTGTTCGACGCCGAGCACGAGGACTACCGCGAGAGCGTCCGCACCTTCCTCGCCAAGGAGGTCACGCCGCACTACGCCGAGTGGGAGCGCGCGGGCATCGTCGCGCGCGAGCTGTTCACGAAGGCGGGCGAGCTGGGCGTCTTCGGCATCGCCGTCCCGGAGCAGTACGGCGGGGCCGGCCTGCGCGACTTCCGCTACAGCGTGGTGCTGCAGGAGGAGGCGGCGCGCGCCGCGGTGGCGCCCGCGATGCTCGGTCCCGGGCTGCAGGCCGACATCTGCCTGCCCTACTACCTGGAGCTGGCCACCGCCGAGCAGAAGCAGCGCTGGCTGCCCGGCATCGTCGCGGGCGAGACGATCACCGCGATCGCGATGACCGAGCCCGGTACCGGGTCGGACCTGTCCGGGATCAGCACCACGGCCACCCGGTCGGGCGAGCACTACGTGATCGACGGCGCGAAGACGTTCATCACCAACGGGATCAACGCCGACCTGGTGATCGCGGCGGTGCGCACCGGCCCGGATCCCCACCGCGGGATCAGCCTGATCGTGATCGAGCGGGGCACCCCGGGATTCGAGCGCGGCCGCAAGCTGGACAAGACCGGACTGCACGCGCAGGACACCGCGGAGCTGTCGTTCGCCGGGGCCCGGGTGCCCGTCGCGAACCTGCTGGGTGCCGAGGGGGAGGGCTTCTTCGGACTCACCCGCAACCTCGCCCAGGAGCGGCTCTCATGCGCTGTCGGCGGGCTGGCCGCGGCCACCGCGGCGATCGGCTGGACCATCGACCACGTGCGCGAGCGCACCGCGTTCGGCCGCCCGTTGGGCGCGCTGCAGACCGTGCGGCACACCCTGGCCGAGCTCGTCACCGAGGTCGACGTGGCCCAGCACTACCTGGACCGCTGCGTGCTGGCCCACAACGACGGCGAGCTGACCGGAGAGGACGCCGCCAAGGCCAAGTGGTGGTGCACCGAGCTGCAGGGCCGGGTGCTCGACTCCTGCGTGCAGCTGCACGGCGGCTACGGCTACATGACCGAGTACCCGGTGGCCCGCGCGTGGGCCGACGGGCGCGTCTCCCGGATCTACGCCGGAGCCACCGAGATCATGAAGGAGATCATCGGCAAGTCACTCCGTCTCGGATGACACGCACTAGATTGACGGCCGTGGCGTCGCAGACCGTGAACGAGGGGGCGCCGGCGCGCGGCACCCGGCCCCGCAACCGGCGTGCCCTCATCGTCGCGGCGGCCACCGACCTGTTCTACCGCGTCGGGTACGCGGGGGTGTCGATGAGCGACATCGCGGCGGCGGTCAACGTCGCGCCCTCGGCCCTGTACCGCCACTTCGCGAGCAAGAGCGAGCTGTTCGTCGCCGCGGCCCGCGACACGCTCGCGCCCACCCTGGACTACCTGCAGCACTGCGCCGACGTCCCGCGCCCGCAGCTGCTCCTCGACCTCGCCCGGCTGCTGGTGGCCCGGCGCGAGGTGGGGGTGCTCTGGCAGCGCGAGGCTCGGCTGCTCTCCGCGGAGATCCACCAGGAGGTCCGGGCCGACCTGCGCCGGGTCGCGGCGCTGCTGGCCGACCGGATCGGCCGGGACCGCCCGCAGCTGCCTGCCGCCGACGCCGACCTGCTGGCCTGGTCGGCGCTCGCGGCGATGTCGAGCGTCTCGTTCCACCAGCTGCAGCTGCCCGGCGCCCGGTTCGAGTCGGTGCTGGCCGACGTCCTGGACCGGATCCTCGCCGCCGACCTGCCGGATCCGCCCGCCGCGGACGGTGAGCCCCCGCCCGGTGGGTTGCAGCCGCGGACACGGCGGGCCCACGTGCTGCGCGAGGCCGCCCGGCTCTTCGCGGCGCACGGCTACGCGGCCGTCACCGTCGACGACATCGGTGAGGCCGTCGGCATCGCCGGGCCCAGTCTCTACAACCACTTCGCCTCCAAGCAGGAGCTGCTGATGGCGACGCTGGACCGCTGCAACGAGTGGCTGTGGCTCGAGCTCGAGACGGCGCTGGCCGCCGCCGTCGACGAGGCCGACGCCCTGCACCGGCTGCTGGACTCCTACGTCCGGCTGACGACCCGGCACGGCGACGTGGTCGACGTGCTGATCAGCGACATCCGGGAGCTCGCCGAGCCCGACCAGCACCGGGCCCGGCAGTCCCAGCACGACTACGTCACCGAGTGGGTGGAGCTGCTGCGCGCCGTGCGGCCCGACCTCGACGCGGTGGCCGCCCGGATCCAGGTGCAGGCCGCCCTGATGGTGGTCAACGACGGCGCGCAGACCCCCCACCTCGCCCGCAGGCCCGGGTTCCCCGCCGCGGTGCAGGCCGTCGTGGCCGGGCTGTTGCGCTGAACGGCGCGCTCGCACCGGCCTGATCGTCCGGCGTTCCTCCGTGTCGCTTGACACCCTCGTCGCGCTGGCCCTAGCTTGCCCGGTAATCGATTGCTCGCCCGGCGCAGGCGGGATGTCGACGAGGGGGCGCGCCGGCGAGGATGGCTGTGGACGAGGGTGCAGACCGGCCTCCGCTGGTCACCATGGCGGGGGTGTCGAAGTCCTTCGGGGGTGTCCACGCCTGCCGCGACGTGCACTTCGGCGTGCGTGCCGGCGAGGTGCACGCGCTGCTCGGGGAGAACGGCGCCGGCAAGTCGACGCTCATGCGGATCCTGTCGGGCGACCTGCTCGCCGACACCGGCACGATCACGCTCGACGGTGCCGAGGTGCGGTTCCCGTCACCGGTCGAGGCGCAGCGCGCGGGCATCGCGATGATCCACCAGGAGCTCGACCTGGTGCCGGGGCTCTCGGTCGCGGAGAACATCGTGCTGGGCCGCGAGCCCCGCACGCGGCTGGGCACGGTCGACACCCGGCGCTGCCACCGCGAGACGCGCGCGCTGCTGGCGCGCACGGGGATCGTGCTCGACACCCGGCGACCGGTCGGCGAGCTGCGCACCGGGGAGCAGCAGCTGGTGGTCATCGCCAAGGCGCTCGCGCTCGACGCGCGCGTCCTGATCATGGACGAGCCGACGTCGGCCCTGTCCGCCGCCGAGGTCGAGCAGCTGTTCACCGTGGTCGAGCAGCTGCGCCGGACCGGCACCGGGATCGTCTACATCTCCCACCGGATGGAGGAGATCGGGCGCATCGCCGACCGCGCCACCGTGCTGCGCAACGGCGCGGTCGTCGCGGAGTTCGACCCGCGGACCATGACCGCGGCGCAGGCGGCCGACGCGATGGTCGGCCGCTCGGTGCAGACGCTGTTCACCGCACGCGGCGGCGCGCCCGGCGACGAGCTGCTGCAGATCACCGACCTCGCCGTGACCTCCCGGCCGCGTCCCGGTCGTCGGGAGCCCGACGGCATCTCGCTGACCGTGCGGCGCGGCGAGATCGTCGGGATCGGCGGCCTGCTCGGCGCCGGGCGCACCGAGCTGCTCGAGACGCTGTTCGGCGTGGGATCGCGGGGCCGCTGGCGCGGCGAGATGCGACTGGACGGGCACACCGTGCGGCCCCGCGGACCGCGCCAGGCGCTGCGGATGGGCATGGCGTTCGTCCCGGAGGACCGGCGCGTCGCCGGTCTGGCGCTGGAGCACTCGGTGCAGGCCAACGCCGCGCTGTCGGTCGTGTCGAGGCTGGCGGTGCTGGGCGTCGTGCCCCGGCGCCGTGAAGCCGCAGCCGTGCAACGGCTCGTGGCCGACCTGCAGATCAAGCTCGCCTCGCTGCGCGACCGCGTCGGCACGCTCTCGGGCGGCAACCAGCAGAAGGTGGTGCTGGGGCGCGCGCTGCTCACCGAGCCCCGCCTGCTGCTGCTCGACGAGCCGACCCGCGGCGTCGACATCGGCGCCAAGTCGGAGATCTACGCCCTGCTGGGCCGGGCCGCCGCCGACGGCGTCGGGGTGCTGCTCGCGTCGTCGGAGCTCGCCGAGCTCGTGGGCGTCTGCGACCGGGTGATCATCCTGCGCGACGGTCGCGACGGTCGCGACGTCCACGAGCTCGACACGCACGCCACCACGGAGGCCGATCTGCTCGCGGCGTCGATGGGCGCCGGTGCGGCCGCCGACGCGGTGGTCGTCGCGGAAGGGGCCCGGTGACCGCCCCGGCGGTGCGGCAGCGCGCCGGTGTCGTCGAGACGCTCTTCCGCTTCCAGAGCCTGTTCGGACTCGTCGCGGTGTTCGTCGCGGCGGTGGCGTTCTCACCGGCCCGCGACGGGCAGCTGCTGTTCCTGACCAGCGAGAACCTGTTCAACGTGGTGCGCGCGGTCTCGGAGATCGGCATCATCGCCGTCGGCATGACGTTCGTGATCCTCATCGGCGGGATCGACCTGTCGGTCGGTGCCGTGCTCGGGCTCGCGGCGGTCGGCTCCGCGGTGCTGCTGGTGGACCGGGACATGGGCGTGCTGCCTGCCGTCGTGCTCGTGCTGCTCGCCGGGCTGGTGCTGGGCCTGCTGCAGGGCATCGCGTCGGCGGTGCTGGGCATCCAGGCGTTCATCGTCACCCTCGCCGGGCTGCAGATCGCGCGGGGGCTCGCGCGGATCGTGTCCGGCGGGCAGGGCGTCGCGATCGCCTACGGCGACGGCCCCGGGGAGGCGCCGCTCACGTTCTCGCTGCTGGGCGAGCGCACGTTCGGTGGGCTGGTGCCGATCCCCGCGGTGATCTTCATCGTGGTGGCCGTGCTCGCCGTGGTCTTCCTGCGCGTGACGGCGTTCGCCCGCCACATCTACGCCATCGGCGGCAACGAGAAGGCGGCGCGGCTGTCCGGGGTGCCGGTCGTGCGGGTGAAGGTGATCGTCTTCGGCCTGTGCGGGTTGCTCGCGGCGCTGGCCGGGATCGTGCACGCCGGGCAGCTCAACCAGGGCAGCCCCAACGACGGCTCGGGTTACGAGCTCGACGCCATCGCCGCTGTCGTCGTCGGCGGCACGGCGCTCTCCGGTGGCCGGGGCACGGTGGCGGGCACCGTCGCCGGGGCGCTGCTGCTCGGCGTGCTCAACAACATCCTCGCGCTCAACAACATCGATCCGAACGTGCAGTTGCTGATCAAGGGACTGGTCATCGTGGTCGCCGCCGGACTGCAGCGGTTGCGGCCGAACTCATGAGGGGGACGTTCATGATCCGTCGTCGGCACGCCATCGCCGCCGTGCTGGCCTGCGCCGTTGCCGGTGTGGCTGCGTGTGGCACGACCAGCGAGAACTCCGGGAAGGCGCCCGCTACCGGCACGGCCGCGGACTGCAAGGGCACGTCCGGGAAGTACGTGATCGGGATGAGCCAGGCCAACGTGGCCGAGCCCTACCGCCAGCGCATGGACGACGACATCATCGCGGCGGCGAAGTCGGTGCCGCAGTTCAGCGTGACCGTCGCCGACGCGCAGCAGGACAACGCCAAGCAGGTGGCCGACGTCGAGAACTTCCTGACGCAGCAGATCAACCTGCTGATCATCAGCCCCAACGAGGCGACGCCGCTCACGGCCGTGGTGAAGAAGGCCTACGACAAGGGCATCCCGGTGGTGGTCCTCGACCGCAAGGTCGACGGCGACGCGTACACCACGTTCATCGGCGCCGACAACACCGACATCGGACGCCAGGCCGGCAAGTTCATGGCCGAGAAGGTGCTGCCCGGCGGCGGCAAGATCGCGGAGATCCGTGGACTGGCCGGGTCGACGCCCGCGAAGGAGCGCTCGGCGGGCTTCGCCACGGGGATCGCGGGCAGCGGCATCGAGATCGTCGCCACGGCCGACGGGGACTGGCTCCGCGAGAAGGGCCAGGCACAGGCCGACGCGCTGCTCAAGGCACACCCGGAGATCCAGGCGATCTACGCGCACAACGACCCGATGGCCGAGGGTGCCTACATCGCCGCGAAGGCGGCGGGCGTCGACACGAAGATCAAGTTCATCGGCATCGACGGCCTGCCGATCCCGTCCGGCGGGATCAAGGCGGTGGAGGCGGGCCGGCTGTCGGCCACGTTCGTCTACCCGACCGGGGGCAAGGAGGCGATCGACGCCGCCAGGACGCTGCTCGTGGACTGCGGGCAGGTGCCCAAGACGAAGACGCTCGACACGTTGCTGATCACACCGGACAACGCAACGGCCGAGTACGCGAAGGCGAACGGGAGCTGAGGTCGGGGGGCTCCCGCTCGCCGTCAGGAAAGCCACTTTCCCGCAAGGATCTTGCGGGAAAGTGGCTTTCCTGCAAGGGGGGAAGCGGGGGGCAGCAGGTCAACGGTGCGAGCTGGCCCGCACGATCAGGCGCGCACCCAGCGTCGTGACCGTCGGGGGGCGGTGCGCCTGCCCGATCCGGGCCAGCAGGAGCTGCGCCGCGATCTGTCCCATCTCGGACGCGGGCTGCGCCACGACCGACAGCGGCGGGTCGACCAGCCCGGCCCACGCGGCGTCGTCGAAGCAGACGATGCCCACGTCGCGCCCCGGTCGCAGCCCGAGCTCGCGCAGCGCGTCCAGCACGCCGATCGCCATCGGGCTGTTGGCCACCAGCAGCGCATCGGGCGGCTCGGGGGACCGCAGGAGATCGAGCGCCGCGGCGTGCGCCCCCGCCGCCTTGTACGCGGCGCGGCGCACCCGGCGCGGGTCGCTGCGCAACCCGGCGGATCGGATCGCGTCGCGGTAGCCGGCGAGCCGGTCATCGGCGGTGCGGACGCCCGCAGGCCCGGTGAGGCAGCCCACCCGCTCGTAGCCCTGGGCGATCAGGTGTGCCGTCGCCGTGGCGGCTGCCAGCCGGGTGTCGACCAACACCATGTCGAAGGGTCCGGGGTCCAACGATCCGGAACAGTCGGGCAACGGTCGATCGACGGCCACCACGGGCGTGCCGCGTTCGGCGAGCGCGCTGACGTCGGTGCCCGGCCCGGTGGGGGACAGGATCACGCCCGCCACCCGCTCCTGCAGCGCGACGTCGAGGTAGCGGCGCTCCTTCGCGGCGTCCTCGTCGGTGTTGCACAGCACCACCGAGTAGCCACGCCCGTGCGCGACGTCCTCCACACCGCGCGCGACGGCGGTGAAGAACGGGTTCTCGACGTCGGAGATGAGCAGGGCCAGTACGGCCGTCTCCTGGCGGCGCAGGTTGCGCGCCGGGCCGTGGGGCCGGTATCCGAGGGAGGTGGCCGCGGCCGCGACGCGCTCCACGAGCTCCGGCGCGACCGTGGCCTTGCCGTTGAGCGCTCGGGACACGGTGGCGGTGGAGACGCCCGCGAGCGCGGCCACATCGCTGATCGTTGCCACCCAGTCGCCTCCGGGACGTGCCGCTCCTGCCCGCAGCGTACCGCCCGAGAAATCGATTGCTGGTCGGTTGTTCGGCCCGGCGCGACCTCTCACTCCGGGGCGGTGAACGTGTCCAGCGCGGCGAGGCGGACGTCGGGATCGGCGTGGTCGCGCAGCCCGTGCAGGAGCTCGCGCCACGGCGCCGGCCAGCCGGTCGCGGGCCCGGCGACCCCGGCGATCGCGACGGCGAGGCGGGCGGCCGTCGCATCGCCGGTGACGAGTTCCCGACCCGCCCCCAGCAGCATCTCGGCTGGGAGCCGGCGCACCGTCGCGGCCAGCCCGCCGTGCAGGTGCTCGGCGGCGAGTGCGGCCAGCACCGGGCGGTCGGCGAGCCGGGCGAGGTGCTGCAGCTGCGGGAGCGCCTCCTCGCCGTCCCAGTCCACGGCCGCGGCGGTGAGCCGGACAGCGAGCGGCCGGTGCTCGGGGGTGCCCGCGGCCACCAGCACCGCGGCGAGCGCGCGGGCGGTCCGACGTGGTGCGGCACCCGTTGTGGCGTGGGACAGGACCTGCGTCGTCAACGCCCGGAGCCGTTGGCGGGCCGGCAGGTCCCGATCGGGTGCGGGACCCGGATCGGTGGACCCCAGCAGGGCCGTCGCGAGGTCCACCACCGGCTGGGGATCCTCGGCGCGGCGGCCCGCCTCGACCAGCGCCGCGGTCGCGACGAACCAGGTGGCGGTGGCGGTGAGATCCGCGGCGCGCCCGGTGAGCAGGCCGACGGCGGTGGGATCCCAGCGCACCCAGCGCCCCAGTACCGGCAGCGCCCGGCGAACCCCGTCGGCGTCCGCGGTCGCGGCCACGGCGTGCACGAGCCGGGCGTACCGGGCGCGGTGACGGGGGGCCGTGGCCTCGGGGGCGAGGTCGAGAACGGCGCCCGCGACGGCGCCTCCCCGAGCGATGGCGTCCTCGAGCAGCGTCCAGGCGCGCGGGTCGTCGAGCAGCCACCGGACCGCGGAGACGACGGCGCGCTGCACGTCGCGGTGCTGCTGGGGCGCCTGCCACAGCGCGGTCAGCGCGGCGGCGGCGTCGGGCGCGTGCAGCTCCGCGACCAGTCGGGCGCCCTCCTTGCGCGAGGTCACCCTGGTCGAGGAGAGCAGCGGCTGCAGGGCGGTCAGCAGCGCTCCGGGCGCGACGGATCGGGCGGCCCGGGTGGCGGCGTACACCGCGACGCGGGCGCGATCGCCGTCCGCGAACGACAGCAGCAGCGGTAGCTCCGCGGCGGGCTCGTCGCTCCGGGCGAGCGCGGCGAGTGCGGCCTCCGCCACGGTGACATCGGCGTCGGTGACGAGCGGACGCAGCGCCGGACCGGCGGCCGGGACCCACCCGAGCGCGCGGACGGCGGTGACGCGCTCGTGGGCGGGCCTGCCCGGCGCCGTCGCGATCCCCGCCAGCAGCGCCGTGTAGGCCGCCACCTGGCGGGGCAGCCACCGCGACAGCCCCGTCCGGAACGTGGGGACGAGCCGCACCCCGGACGTCTGGAAGCGGCCGTGGCTCGGGCCCGCGAACACGCCGTCGAGCAGGTCGGTGCGCCGCAGCGCCACCGCGTTCTGGACCGAGGGCAGCGCGATCGTCGACGGGTCGTCCGACAGCACCCGTTCCACGCGGTCGCCGCGCGTGGCAGGCGCGTCCAGCCACAACTCGACAGCGGCGCGCACCGTGTCGTCCGACGCCGCCGAGCGGGCCCGGTCGAGCACGTCCTGCAGCGCCGGGAGCATCCGCGCGCGCCGCCCGAGCCCGGCGGCGAGCGCGATCGCGACGGTGAACCGGCCCACGGCCGCGTCGGCGGTGATGCGCGGCAGCAGCGCGTCGAGGACGCGGTGCTCGGTGCCGCGCGGCAGCTGCTCGGCGAGGCCGGCCAGGTCGTGTCGCGCCAGCTGCACACCCATGGTCTCGAGCACCGCCAGCCCGGCGTCGAGCAGCACCGGCCGACGGGTGCGGGCGCCGTCGCGGATCATCGCGACGACGATCGTGCGGACGCCGGCCCGCGTCGACCACGACACGTCTCTGGCCTGCCCGGCGTCGACGAGCACGGAGCGCAGCGCCGGCACGGCCGCGTCGTCGAAACGCCGTGGTGGGATGCGGGCGAGGGCACCGATCGTTGCCGAGCGCACCGGATCCTGCTCGTTCGCGATCCGGGTGAGCAGCGCGAGCAGCCGGGAGAGCGCTGCCGCGCTGCGCGCACCGGCCGCGGCGGCCACGAGCAGCGGGTAGGCCTCGATGCGCTCCGCCGCGGTGGGGCGGCGCGTGGCAGCGGTGAGCACCGGCTCGGCGTCGGCCCACGGCAGCTGCGCCGTGACGGCCAGCCGGCGCGCCGGCTCGTCGTCGACGGCACGCAGCGCGGCCAGCCTGCGGGCCTCGACGTGGCGGGCCGGCGCGGGCAGCAGGCCCAGCGCCGCCATCGTGGCGCCTGACTCGTCGGTGGACCGATCGCCCACCACCGCGGCGTAGACGGCCGGGCGCCGCGCCGGGGCGAGCGCACGCAGCGCGTCGTCCAGCATCCAGCCGTCGACATTGCGCGCCAGCGCGATCAGGTCGGGGTCAGGCGCTCCGGCCATGGCGCGCCAGAGCGATCTACTCACGGGGGAGCAGCCGTCGCGCTGCTGGTCGAGCAGCACCGCCACGACGCGGGCCGCGTCGTGGCGGGCCAGTACCGGCAGCACGCCGGCGAGGGGCGGAACCAGTGACCGGTTCCGCTCCATGAGCCGCAGGACGCCGTCGGGATCGCTGCCGGCGGCGGCGGCGAGACCGTGCCGGGTGAGCGTCGCGAGGTGGCGGCGCTCGGCGGGGGGTGCGGTGGCGAGCCGCTCGTCGACGTGGCCGAGCAGCACCGCGGGATGGCGCCTGCCCACCGCGGCCCATTTGTCCACGGCGTGCTCGAGCTCGGGCAGGCCCGCCCGCACCACCGGCCCCGAGCAGGCGGGCAGCAGCGCGGCCGCCTCGTGGTCGCCGAAGCGGGAACGCACGGGGTCGAGCAGCGCATCGGCCAGCACGGCGGACCCCCGGCGACGGATCGCCCGGTAGAGCACGCGCCGCAGCGTCGCGGGCAGATCGGGCAGCAGCACGGCGAAGTCCGTTGCCGGGAACCCGCGCCGCACCGCGGCGTGCAGGGCCCGCGCACGCAGGGACTGCTGCGGCGCCCCCAGCAGGTGCCGGACGTAGGCGTCGTGCCCGGCGATGCGGGCCATCTGCAGTGCCATGACCTGGGCGAACGTGCCCTGGCGGTCGAACGCGGCGAGCAGCGCGTCGAGCTCGGGGGTGCCGGCGCCTGCGCGCGCGGTGTGCGCCAGCAGCTCCTGGCGCGGCCGGTGGGCGAGCCGGTCGAGGTCGGCGAGCAGCGTCGGCGCCGGCGAGGTCATGATCGGATCCTCCCACCCGTCAGTCGCGGGTCCAGGAGCCCAGCACCATGAGGGTCTTGGTGCCCGTCACCGTGCCGGAGCGGCGCAGCTTGTCGATCACGTCCTGCAGGTGGCCGATGTCGCGGACCCGCACCTGGAACAGCGCATCGGGATCGCCGGCGATCGTGTAGACGGCCTGCACCTCGGGGATGCTCCGCGCCGTACGCAGGATGTCGTCGACGCCGGTGGTGCCGACGTAGCGCAGCTCGCAGAACGCCCCCACACCCCAGCCGAGCTTGGCATCGTCGACCTGCACCGTGAAGCCGGTGATCACGCCGATCTCCCGCAGCCGATCGACGCGCCGCTTCACCGCCGCGACCGAGAGCCCGACGTCGCGGGCCATGTCCGAGTACGTGCGCCTGCCGTCGACCCGCAGCATCTCCAGGAGCTGGTGGTCGGTCTCATCAACCTGGTTCACGAAGCAAAGGATATCCGCGCGATGCCGATCTCGCAGTGGTTCTTTGCGTCCTCGAGGCGACAAGTGCAAGGTTGCTTGCATCAGGGGGGTGCCGTCGGTTCTGCTACGGCGATCCCACCACGGAACGACCCTGATGGAGGCCCTGCGTGAGCGTCGACCTCACCACCGTGTCGCTCGACGACAAGTACACCGCGGAGCACGGCCGGGTACTGATCTCCGGCATCCAGGCGATCGTGCGGCTGACGCTGGAGCAGCGGGCCCTCGACGAGGCACGGGGTCTGAACACCCGGGTGTTCGTCACCGGCTACCAGGGCTCGCCGTTGGCCGGGCTGGACACCGAGATGGGGCGGGCCGCCCGCTTCCTGGAGCCCGCCGGGGTCGTCTTCCAGGCGGGTCTCAACGAGGAGTTGGCCGCCACGGCGATCGCCGGCACCCAGATGCTGCGCCGCACCCCCGGCGCCCGCCACGACGGGGTCACCGGCTTCTGGTACGGCAAGAATCCCGGTCTCGACCGCGCCGCCGACGCCATCCGCCACGGCAACGTCGCCGGCACGGCCGCGCTCGGCGGCGCGGTCGCGCTCATCGGGGACGACCCGAGCAGCAAGTCCTCGACCGTGCCCAGCGCGTGCGAGCAGATGTGCCAGAGCCTCGCGATGCCGCTGCTGGCGCCGTCGTCGATCGCGGAGATCATCGAGTTCGGCCTGCACGCCGTCGCGATGTCGCGCGCGAGCGGGCTCTGGACCGGTCTGAAGATCGTGGCCGACATCGCCGACGCGTCCGCCACGATGGACGTGGGCGCGCTCCACCACGGCGTCCCCGCTCCCGTGCGCGTCGACACCGACTCCCCGGCGGTGCTCGTCGGCCCGAGCGCGGTCTCGGCCGAGCACGACATGATCACGCGGCGGCTGCGGCTCGCCATCGCCTACGCCCGCGAGGCCGGCCTCAACAAGGTCGTGTTCGACGCCCGGGCCGCGCGGCTGGGCATCCTCGCCTCCGGCACGGCCTATGGCGCCGTGCTGCGCGCGCTCGAGGACCTCGGCATCGACGAGTCCGCCATGGACGCGCTGGGCCTGCGGCTGATCCGGCTCGCCATGCCCTTCCCGTTCGACGGCGAGGCCGTGGCCGCGATGACCGAGGGCCTCGCCGAGGTGCTCGTCGTCGAGGACAAGACGCCCTTCCTCGAGGACGCGCTGAAGGCGGCGCTCTACCGTCGTCCCGCCGCACCGGTCGTCGTGGGTCGCCACGACGAGACCGGCCGCCCGCTGCTCACCGCGCGCAGCGCGCTGGGCGCCGAGGACGTCGCGCTGGCGCTGACCGCCCGGATCGGGGCCGACCGGCTGCCGGCCGCGGCGGCGGCGCACCTGACGTCGCTGCGCCCGCCCCGACCGTCGCGGATCCTGCTGCCGACCGTGTCGGCGCGCACGCCGTACTTCTGCTCGGGATGCCCGCACAACACGTCGACCCGCACCGGTGACGACACGATCGTCGGTGTCGGCATCGGCTGCCACGCCATGGTCGCGCTCGACGGTGCCGGGCGCGGCAACCAGATCGGGCTCACGCAGATGGGCGGCGAGGGCGCGCAGTTCATCGGGATCGCGCCGTTCACCGACGACCGCCACTTCGTGCAGAACCTCGGCGACGGCACGTTCCACCACTCCGGGTCCCTCGCGATCCGCGCCGCCGTGGCGGCGGGGCTGACGATGACCTACAAGCTGCTCTACAACGACGCCGTCGCCATGACCGGCGGGCAGCGCGCGGAGGGCCGCCTCGACGTGCCGGCGCTGACGCAGCTGCTGGCCACCGAGGGCGTGCGCCGCATCGTGATCACCACCCCGGAGCCGCAGAACTACCGGGGCGTCACGCTGTCGGCGATCACGACGGTGCGCCACCGCGACGACTTCGCCGAGGTCGAGGCGCAGCTCGCGACCGAGTCCGGCGTCACCGTGCTGATCCACGACGACCAGTGCGCAGCCGAGCAGCGCCGCCTGCGCAAGCGCGGGCAGCTTCCGACCCCGGCAGAGAAGGTCGTGATCAACGAGCGGGTCTGCGAGGGCTGCGGGGACTGCGGCGACGTCTCGACCTGCCTGTCGGTGCAGCCCGTCGACACCGAGTTCGGCCGCAAGACCCGCATCCACCAGGCGTCGTGCAACTCTGACTTCAGCTGCCTCAAGGGCGACTGCCCGTCGTTCCTGCTGGTGGAACCGGGCACCCGCAAGCGCCGCGAGGTGCCGGAGCTGCCCGTGGTGCTGACGCCGCCGCTGGTGCGCCCGATCGGCGAGGGCACGCTGGTGCGGATGCCCGGCATCGGCGGCACCGGCGTCGTCACCGTCTCGCAGATCCTGCAGATGGCCGCGCATCTGGACGGCCTCTACGCCGCGGGGCTGGAGCAGACCGGTCTGGCGCAGAAGGGCGGCCCGGTCGACAGCGACATCCGGATCTCCAAGGCGCCCATCACCGGCGCGCTGCGGGCCACGAAGGCCACGGCCGACGTGCTGCTGGGCTTCGACCTGCTCGGGGCCGCGTCGGACGCCACGCTGGCCGTCGGCAACCCCGAGCGCACCATCGCGGTGATCAACTCGGCCGTCGTGCCGACCGCGGCGATGGTGACCAACCGCGTGGTGGTGCCCGGCACGCCCGACGACGCGCTGGAGCGCATCGGGTCGGTGACGCGGGCGGCGGAGAACCTCTACCTCGACGCGCAGGGCCTGTCCGAGGCGCTGTTCGCCGACCACATGCCCACCAACATGCTGCTGGTCGGCGCCGCCTACCAGCACGGCTGCCTCCCGATCTCGGCCGAGGCGATCGAGCAGGCGATCCGCCTCAACGGCTCGGCGGTGCCGATGACCCTCGCCGCGTTCCGGTGGGGCCGCGCGGCCGTCCTCGACCGGGACGCGGTGCGCGCCGCCGTCGCCGCTCCGGAGCGGGCGGTCGTCGAGGTCGACGCGGCGGCGCGGTCGATCGCGACCGCCGCGGTCTCCTCCGGTGAGCTGGCCGAGATCCTCGCGACCCGGGTGGCCGACCTCGTCGGGTTCCAGGACGCGGCCTACGCCACCCGCTACGCGCAGGAGGTGCGCCGGGTCGCGACCATCGCCACCGAGCGCGCCGGCGCGGAGCCGGGTGAGCGGATCGCGGTGGCCTACGCCAAGGGCCTGCACCGCTTCATGGCCTACAAGGACGAGTACGAGGTGGCGCGGCTGCACCTCGACACCGTCGAGAAGGCCCGGCGCGACGAGGAGTTCGGTGCCGACGCGAAGGTCTCGGTGCTGCTGCACCCGCCGGTGCTGCGGGCCATGGGGATGAAGCGCAAGCTGCGGCTGGTGCGAACGGCGGAGCTCGCGTTCCGCGGGCTGCGCGCCGCCCGCGGGCTGCGTGGCACGCCCCTCGACGTCTTCGGCTACGCAGGCGTGCGCCGCACCGAGCGGGAGCTGATGGGGGAGTACCAGCGGCTGGTGCGTGCGGCGCTGGGGCACCTGACGGCGGACAACGCCGACGCCGTCCTCGCCGTGGCCGAGCTGGCGGAGGTGGTGCGGGGGTACGAGGACATCAAGCTGGCGCGGGTGGCGGACTTCCGCTCCCGGGCGGCGGTGGCGCTGGGGGAGCTGGCGGCGGGCTGGCGTTGATCAGCGCGTTCGCCGCCGAGCGCGTACTGGCTCATGATCGAACCGGAACCTGTGGGCGTTGATCACTCGCCCGGCGCGGCGGCGGGCTCTTCCTGCAACGGGGGACGCCGGTCAGTTCGTGTTGTGCTGGAACCCCGGCCACAGCTGCGCCCACGGCGCCACCGGGTAACGGCAGATCCAGATCGGCAGGCCCTGCTCCTCGTTGTCGATCCCGGGACCGTTGTCGACGGTGCCGGCCCGCCGCACGTCGCCGAACACGCGCTGCAGTGCGCCAGAGTCGCGGAAGCCGACGGCGATCACCGTGTCGGTGCCCGCGGGCGGCGGGCCCCACTGCCAGTAGTTGTTGTGCCCGCTGACCGGCTGCCCGAGCCCGTAGGGGCCGCCGAGCGCCTCGACCGCACCCGCCTCGCCGTAGTTGGCGGCGAGCACCATCACCCCCGCGCGCTCGGCGGCGGGAAGCCCGTCGCGGACGGCGGCGAGCTGCGCCACGAACTGCGGCCAGCCGATCGCGTCGCCCAGCACCGGGTTGATGCTGGTGAACGGGAGGTCGCGCTGCAGCGCCAGCGGCAGGACCGGCAGCGCCATCGGGGAGGTGATCACCGCGACGGCCACCAGCACGACGGGGACGACCCGGGCGCGCAGCCTGACGCCGGGGCGGGCGAGCCACCGTTCGATACCGATCCCGCCGGCGGCGAACAGCGGCAGGTACATCGGCGCGAGGTAGTACGAGCGCCCGCCGATCACGGCGAGCAGCACCAGCAGCAGCAGGTACACCGACCCGATCGGGCGCCACCCCGGCGAGCGCAGCAACCACCACAACCCGGCCACCCAGACGGGCAGCAGCAGCGGGTTCATCGTCAGCACCTGCATCGGCAGGTACGTCAGCGCCCCGACCGGGCCGCCGAAGTCGTGGCTGATCGTGGCGGCCACCGCCACCATCGGCCAGTCGTGCGCGGCCTGCCAGAGCAGGAACGGCGACGCGACCGCCACCGCGAGCACGCCGCCGAGCCACAGGTACGGCGAGCGCAGCAGGTGGCGCTGCGTGCGGCTCAGCAGCAGCGCTGGCACGAGCCCGAGCGCCAGTAGCACCAGCGTGTTCTTGTTGAGCAGGCCGACGCCCGCGATCGCCCCGAAGGCGAGCCACCACCGCTGATCGGCCCCGCGCAGCAGCTTGACCAGCACGAGCAGGCACCCCGCCCACGCCACCTGGTCGAACGCCGACGGCCCGTAGAGGTGGAACAGCGCCAGCCACATCGTGGCGGTGCCGACGCAGATCCCGGCCGTCAGCTGCGCGGTGAGGCGCCCGCCGAGCTCGCGCGCCACGAGCGTCGCGAGGAGCACGAACGCGGCGCCGGCGAGCGCCGGCCACAGGCGCAGGCCGATCAGCGCGTCCCCGAACAGCGCGCGCGACACCCAGCCGACCGCCGGGGTGAACGGCGGCTCGCTGGCGAATCCCCACGCCATGCGCTTGGACTCGGCCAGGAAGTACAGCTCGTCGCGGTGATAGCCGTAGCCCGCGGCGAACGCCAGGTGCACGGCGAGGCCGGCGAGGGCGATCACGAACGCCGGGCCCCGGCGCCAGTCGGGGAGCCCGGCCCGGGTGGGCGACGGTGTCGCGAGTGCGGTCATGGGGGAATCGTCGGCAGCGCGCCGGCCCGCCGCATCGACCTGCGGGGGAGAACCGTCTCCTCCCGTGGGAGGAGTCCTACCCTGCGGGACCGACGATGCCGTGGTCGTGGGCGATGACGATGGCTGCCGCCCGGTCGCGCGCGTCGAGCTTGGTGAAGATCGCGCGGACGTGGGTCTTCACCGTCGCCTCGCTCAGATGCAGTGCCCGGGCGATCTCGGCGTTGGTGGCGCCCCGCGCGATCTGCCGCAGCACGTCGTGCTCCCGATCGGTGAGCCGCTCCAGCCGCCTGCCGGCGCGCGGGGCGGCGCGCCGCGACGCCGCCAGCACCCGGGGTGCGACGGCCGGGTCCAGCCAGGAGCCACCGGCGGCGACGGTGCGGGCGGCGGCGATGAGGTCGGCGGCCGACGCGTCCTTGAGCACGAACCCGGACGCCCCGGCGTCGAGCGTGGCCCAGAGCGAGTCGTCGTCGTCGAACGTGGTGAGCACGAGCACCGGTGGCGGGTCGGGCCGGGCGTGCAGCGCCCGGATCGCCTCGACGCCACCCATCCGCGGCATCCGGACGTCCATCAGCACCAGATCGGGCGGATCGGCGTCGATCCCGGCCAGTGCGGCGGCCCCGTCGCCGTACTCGCCGACGATTTTGAAGCCGTCCTCGGGCCCGAGTATCCGCGCCGGTCCCGCGCGGACGAGGGCCTGGTCGTCGACGATCGCGACGCGGGTGCGGCTCATGACGGGCCCGTCACCGGGAACCGGCCGCGGACGTGCCAGCCCTGTGGGTCCGGGCCTGCCTGCAGCTCACCGCCGACCACCTCCGCCCGCTCGCGCATCCCGACGAGACCGTAGCGGGGCCGGTCGTCGTCGGCGCGCGGGTGCACCGGGCCGGTGCTCGTCACCGCGAGCGTGATCGCGTCCCCGTCGACCGCCACGGCGACGGTCGTGGCGGCCCGCGGCGCGTGCCGGTGAGCGTTCGCGAGCGACTCCTGCAGGATGCGGTGGACGGCGAGTGCGACCCCGTCGTCGACGTGGGTGAGGTCCCCGTCGGCCCGGAAGGTGACGCGCAGGCCGTCGGCGCGGGCTGCGTCGACGAGGCCGGCCAGCCCGCCGAGGCCCGGCGAGGGCGTGCCGGCGGAGCCGGGGGCGTCGCCGTCGCTGCGCAGCAACGCCATCGTCGTGCGCAGCTCCGCCATGCTGCGCCTGCCGGCCGTCTCGGCGGCGGCGAGCGCCTCGTCGGCCGCGCCGAGGTCGCGCCGCAGCACGTGCCGGGCGCTGGTGATCTGCAGCAGGACCGCCGCCAGGCCGTGCCCGACCAGGTCGTGGACGTCGCGGGCGATGCGCCGTCGCTCCTCGGTGACGACCTGCGCGGCGAGGTCCCCGCGGACGGCCTCCAGGCGCGTGATCAGCTCGAGCTGGCGGCGCACCAGCCGTCCCAGCAGCCAGGGGAAGGTGATGCCGAGCACCCAGCTCCAGACCCCGAAGCTCTCCCGCGGCGGCAGGAGCAGCCACACCGCGGCCGGGCTGAGCAGCGCGAGCACGCCGACCACCGCCGCGCGCGGGGTCGAGGGCTCCAGCCAGGCGACGAGCAGCGCCAGCAGCGACGCGAGGAACAGCGCCTGCTCGAGCTGGCCCGACCGGGCGGCCAGCACGACGGGCCCGAGCACCAGCACGGCCAGCACGGGCGTGGGCAGCACCGGCCACCACACCCAGCCCACGAACACGGCCGCCGCCGCGGCGGCGAGCGCCACGTCGCCGGGCGGCCCCGGATCGCTGATCGCAGCGAGGAGGGCGACACCGAGCACGGCGACCGTGGCGGCGCCCCGGACGAACCGTGGTTCGACGAGGCCCAGCCCCTCGTTGTCGAACATCCGCTCCGCCGGTCGTCCCACCACGCCAGTGTGCCGCACGGCGGGCGATCAGCCGGCGTCGAGGAAGTGCCGGACCAGCGGGCTCGCCACCGTGCGGAACTCCTCGAAGTAGGCGTGGCGGGCCCCGGGGATCAGCTCCAGCCGGGCACCCGGGATGCGCCCGGTGATCAGGGCGGCGTTGGCGGTCGGGTTGAACAGGTCGTCGGTGCCGTGCACCACCAGCGTCCGCGCGGTGATCTGCGGCAGCACGTCCCAGGCGTCGTGGCCTGCGCTGGCCGCGAAGTGGCGCCGCCGGGCGAACGGGGGCATGGCCGGGTCGCCGAGCGTCGCGTGCGGCCCGGGGTGCGCGGCGCTCCAGGCGGGTGTGTACATGAGGTCGGTCAGCGCCTGCCGGGCCGCGGCGGCGTCGGGTTGGGCCAGTGCCCTGCGAACCTCCGGGCCACGCTCCAGGGCATGGCGCCCACCCGGTGACGTGCACCCGAGCACGAGCGCGCACACCCGGTCCGGATACCGGGCCGCCACCCACTGCGCCACCCGGCCGCCCATGGACGTGCCGTAGACGTCGGCGCGCTCGACGCCGGCGGTGTCGAGCACCGCGATCACGTCGTCGGCGAACCCGGCGGTGCTGTAGGCCACGTCGGGCTTGTCGCTCTCGCCGGTGCCGCGGAAGTCGAGGGTGATCGTGGAGCGGGTGTCGTGGAAGTCGGCGCGCACCGGGTCCCACCAGTGGTGGTTGTTGGCCTGCCCGGACAGCAGCACGAGCGGTGGCCCGCAACCCTGGACCTGGTAGGCGATGCGGGTGCCGTCCGGCGCGGTGGCGTGCGTCATCGGCTGATCCTCCACCCTCCGGTGATCTTCGCAGGTGCACAGGATGGACACAGGAGATTCCCAGCGACGGGGCGGACCGTCGGTCGGGAACCCGATCGCGAGGTGCATCCCATGACGATCATCGACAGCTCGCCCCGGCCCACCGGGCCCTGGCCGCTGCCCCACCTCCCTGCTGCCGGCTGGAGCACCGCTCAGGGACGCCGCTCGGTGGCCGCGGACGCCGCGGCCGTCCACTGCGCCGGTCCGCGCTTCGGCGCTGCGATCGGCGACGGGATCGGCGAGTCGCCCGACGCCGCGCGGGCCGCCGCGATCGCCGTGGAGGCGGCGGCCGAGGTGGCGATCCGCTCGGGCGCCTGGGACGCCGTGCACGCTGCCGCCGCGGCGCTGCGCCACGCCCGCGAGACCACCGGACTGGTCGGGGACTGCGTGCTCGCCGTCGCCGCCGGGGGCTCCAGCGGATGGTCGGTCGCCTGGGCGGGGGACTGCCGCGCCTACGCGGTGGTCGACGGGCGTGCGTGGCAGTTGAGCTCCGACCACACCGTGGCGGCCTACCTGCGGGCGCACGGCGTGGCGCCCGCCGCCCTGCTCGATCATGTCGTCACGAGCACGGCCGGGCAGCCCACCGAGATCGGCTGGGTCCGCGGGCCGCAGCGGTGCGACGCGATCGTGCTGGTCACCGACGGGGTGTACAGCGTGCTCGACGAGCAGGCGATCGCCGCGATCGTCGGGCGTGCCGACGAGCCCGTCGTCGCGGCCCGCGAGCTGACCAGCGCCGCACTGGCGGCGGGGAGCGGTGACAACGTCGGCGCCGTGGTGATCAGCCACCCGTTCTGAGCCGCCGGCCGCCTTCGCGCGGCGATTGCAGGAAAGCCACTTTCCCGCAACGTCGTTGCAGCAAAGTGGCTTTCCTGCAACGGGGCGGGGCGGCGCGGGGCCGCTGAGCCGCCCTCAGCCGTCGGGCTCGGGCACCGTGATCGGCGCCGGAACGGGCGCCCCGAACAGCAGTGCCGCCACGTCGCTGACCGCATGGACGCCGTCGGCCAGCGACCCGGCGGGATCCACTTGGTAGGTGATCGCCACGGCGTAGCGCTCGTCCGGACCCGCGAACCCGACGGTGTCGGTGACCCAGTGCTTGCCGTAGGAGTCCGACTCGAACGACCAGCCGTCCTTGTTGCCGGGCTGCTGCGCCGCGCCTGCTCCCCAGACGCCCCAGCGCTGGTTGGGGGCGACGCCGCGCAGCGCGGCCACGAGCGAGGTGCGGTCGGCGGAGTCGCTGCGGGTGAGCACGTGCTGCATGAGGGCGGCGAGGTCGTCGGCGGTGCACTTGACGAAGCCCCAGTACGTGGTGCGCGTGAACCCCGGCACGAACGCAAGCCCGGTCATGCCGAGCTCGGAGCGGAAGCGGGCCAGCATCGCATCGCCGCCGTAGGCCTTCCACAGCCGGTCCGATGCTGCCTCGTCGGAGAAGTTGAGCATCGTGTCGATGTCGTGGTGGTCCGCCGCGGACAGGGTGATGCTGCCCGTACGGTCGCGCGCGAGCATGTCGGCGGCCATCGCGAGCTTGATCGTGGAGGCCGTCCAGCCCGGACGGTCGGTGGCACCGGTGCGCCACGTCACCCCGGTTCGGCGGTCGGTGAACACGACACCGAGGTGGCCGTGGGCGCCGACGGTGCGCTTGCGGAACTCCTCGACGGCGGTGAACCGCTGCTGCTGCTCGCAGCTCCACGCGGGATCGGGGCAGGCCGGCGCCGTGGTGACCGGTGCGCCGGTCGGGACGGGGCTCGGCGATGCGGGCGCGGTACTCGACGGCGACGCACCGGGCGCGGGGAACGCCGTGCCGGGCGTGGTGGCACCGCACGCGGTGAGCGTGGCGCAGGCCAGCAGCAGGGCCAGCGCGGCACGGGCGGGTGTCGGGGTGATGGGACGACGCTAGCGCGGTGGCCGAAACGGTGGACAGCCGGTCGTTGCCGCCGCGGGCCCGGCGCCCGAGGATCACGCCATGGACGTCGCCGTCCTGCTCTACGAGAACATGACCGCACTGGACCTGATCGGACCGTACGCGACGTTGTCGGGCCATCCCGACGTCACCTCGCACTTCGTCGCCGCCCGCGCGGGGAAGATCGTCTGTGACACGGGCTGACCCTGCACGCCGACACGACGTTCGACGCGGTGAGCGCGCCCGACATGATCGTGGTGCCGGGCAGCTCCCGCTGGCGCGACGCGATCAACGACACCGCGTTGACGTCCTGGCTTGCCGCCGTGCACCCGGCCGCCACCTGGGCGGCGTCGGTCTGCACCGGTTCGACGCTGCTGGCCGAGGCCGGGATCCTGACCGGGCGGCCCGCCATCACCCACTGGATGGCGCGCGAGCTGCTCGCCGAGCTCGGGGCCGTCGTCAGCGGCCATGACGATCCAGTTGATGATCGAGTCCGACCCGCAGCCGCCGTTCGACTGCGGCTCACCGGAGAAGGCTCCCGCCGAGGTGCTGGCCCTCCTCGACGCTCGCGCCTGAGCTCACCGCGCAGTTCGCCCCGGGGCGGGTGCGTGCGGCATGATGGGCCGGTCGCGACTGGCGGGTCGAGGATGGCAATGACCATCGGGGAGCTTCGCCGTGGGGGTCGACCGCCTGGGCACCCACGCGGAGGAGACTCATGTCCGTGACCACCACCACCACCACCGCCCGCCTGCTGCCGGGTGCCCCCGTCGCCGAGCGCGTGCTCGCCGACGTCACCACCCGCGTCGCCGCGTTGCGTGCCCGCGGGGTCACGCCGAGCCTGGCCACCATCCTCGTCGGCGACGACGACGCGAGCGCCGGTTACATCCGGATCAAGCAGCGCCAGGCCGCCGAGCTCGGTTTCACCTCGCCGCACATCCACCTGCCCGCCGACAGCACCCAGGCCGACCTGCTCGCCGCCGTCGACACGTTCAACTCCGACGCCGAGGTGCACGGGCTGCTGATCCAGTACCCGGTGCCGGGTCACCTCGACTACGACGACGCGCTCTCGGCCGTCGATCCCGCCAAGGACGTCGACGGCATGCACCCGGTCAACATGGGCCGCCTCGCCGTCGGCCTCCCCGGACCGCTGCCCTGCACCCCGGCCGGCATCGAGGAGCTGCTGGCGCACCACGAGATCCCCGTGTCGGGTCGCGAGGTCGTCATCGTCGGGCGCGGGCCGACGCTGGGCCGCCCGCTCGCGCTGCTGCTGGCCCAGAAGCGCCCCACGGCCAACGCCGCCGTCACGGTGGTGCACACCGGTGTGCCCGACTGGGACCGCTACACCCGCCGCGCCGACATCCTCATCGCCGCCGTCGGCGTGCCCGGCATCATCCAGCCCGAGCACGTGAAGCCCGGTTCGGTCGTGATCGGCGGCGGTGTGCGCTACGAGGGCAGGCGGTTGCTGCCCGACGTCGACGAGTCCTGCGCGAGCGTCGCCGGGGCCATCACGCCGCGCGTCGGTGGCGTCGGGCCCACCACGGTGGCGATGCTGTTCCGCAACGCGGTGCGCGCGGCCGAGGTCGCTACCGGCGGCTGAGCCGGGGCCGCTCGTGGCGGCGCAGGCGGATGCCGGCCACGCCCGTCCCGGAGAACAGGATGATGAACAGCGGCCAGAAGAACAGCAGGTGCCCGGACGCGATCGAGCTCCATGCCCAGATCGCGGTGAAGAACATGCTGCTCAGCACCCAGTTGCGCAGGTCGGACGAGCATGCCGTACCCCTCGACGGCATGCTCTCGACCGGCTGCGGTGCGTTGCCGGGCACCGGCAGGTCAGCGGTGAGCTGGTCGAGCTCGCCACGGGTGACGGCGCCGTAGGCGTTGCGCAGGCGCTCGTCGTACTCGGAGACGGTCAGCCGCCCGTCCGCGACAGCCGCCTCGAGCCGGGCGGCCGCAGCCGTCCGGTCGGCGTCGGAGACCCGGAGTGCGGCGGTGTCGTTCGTGCTGCTCATGGGAACCAGCATCGCCGTCGCGGCCCGACGCCAGTAGTGCCGAACTTCCGGGGTCGGGCATGACGAATGTCAGCCCGCGACGCGCTGGGGTTCCTCGGTCTCCTGCACCTGCGCGCGAGCGCACGTCGCGAGGATCGCGGCAGCCACCAGCCGCGGCGAGTCGATCATCGGGACGTGCCCGCAGCCGGGCAGCGTGACGTGCTGCGCGCCGGGCAGCAGCGCCGCGGCCCGGGCGGCCTGGCGCAACGGCAGGATGCGGTCGCGCTCACCCCACGCGACGGTGACGGGGACGGTGGGCTGGGTCCCCTCCCAGATGACGCTGCGTCCGGCCCGCAGCGTCGGCGCGAACGCCGTCGACGCGCGCAGCGCGTCCATGTCGCCGAGCGCCGACGCGCGGTCGATGCGCTCCGGGTGCGCGTAGAGGGTGCTGAGCCCGATGGCTCGCAGCCGGGAGTTGCCGGTGAGGGCGGCGCGTGCCGCCGCCGGGGCGAGCGCGCCCGCGCGGATGCCGCGCAGGATGCGGAAGGCCCGCGCCCGGTCGCGCGGGTTCCAGAAGCCTGCCGGGGACAGCGCCGTGGCCGAGGCCACCAGGCCCTGCGCCGCCGCCTCGATCGCCAGCAGCCCCCCGAGGGAGTTGCCGGCGACGTGCGGCCGGGCGATCCCGAGCTGCGCGAACACGTCGCGCAGCATCGCCGTGCTGCCGGGCAGGTCGTGGGCGTACGTGTCGGGCATCGCGGGGGAGAGCCCGAAACCGGGCATGTCGATCGCGATGACGTCGTGGTGCTCGGCGAGCAGGTCGAGCACCGGCTCCCAGGCCTGCCAGCGGTGCCCGATCCCGTGCAGCAGCACCAGCGGTGTCCCGGATCCGCGCCGATCGGCGTTGATCTCGATCATCTGCCCACCCCCTGTGGTTCGTGCGCGCCCGCTGTGAGCCACGTCATCGCCACGGCGAATGTACCATTCGTCAATGGCATGATGGGGCTCGCTACGGTGGGATCCCGCTACTGTGACGCCCCCGACGGGTGGGTGAGGGGGTTCATGTCCGAGTACCGCATCGACGAGCTGGCCCGCCTCGCCGGCACCACCACCCGCAACGTCCGCGCCTACCAGGAACGCGGGCTGCTGCCACCGCCACGGCGCGCGGGCCGGGTCGGGATCTACACCGAGATCCACCTCGCGCGGTTGCGCCTGATCACCTCGCTGCACGAGCGCGGCTACACCTCCGCGCAGATCGCGGAGCTGATCGCCGGCTGGGAGCAGGGGCGCAACCTCGCCGATGTGCTCGGCCTGGAGACGGCGCTCAACAGCCCGTGGACCGACGAGATCCCCAGCTACATGCCCACCGCGGACGTCGAGGCCTTCATCGCCGCTGCGGTGGCGGACCCGGAGCAGGAGTCCGCGGTGTTCGACCGCGCCGTGCGCCTGGGCGTGATCAAGCCCGAGGGCGCGCACTGCCTGATCCCGAGCCCGCAGCTGATCTCCACGCTGATCGAGCTCGTCGGTCGGGGTTTCCGGCTCGTCGACGTGCTGGGGCTGCACGAGCGGATCGTGCCCGCGATCGACGACATCGCGCGGCGGATGGTCGAGGTCGGCGCGGCCCGGCTCGTCGCGGAGCACGGCGAGTCCTGGCTGCCCCGCGGCGAGGAGGTGGCCGAGGTGACCGACCTGTTGGGCCGGCTGCGCCAGCTCGCGACGTCCTCGGTGCAGGGCCTGCTGGCCCACGCCATGGAACGCCACGTCACCGACGTGATGGGGGAGCACCTGTCCCGGGTGATCACGCAGAACCTCCCCGGCCGCACCGAGGACGCCTGACGGATCGTCGCGCGCCGCGTAAGGTGGACGCTGCTGCGACTGGCGAGGGTGGATCACCACCGGGGAGCAGTGCTCGAACCGAAGGTGCGCCGACCGCCTGGGCGTCCCGATCCGCAGTTCCACTGCCGACCGGGAGGCACGCGTGTTGCGCTACGGCATGAACCCCCACCAGCAGCAGGCCCACGTCGAGTCGCTCGTCGACCGCTGGCCGGTACGGGTGCTGAGCGGCGAACCGTCGCTGATCAACATCCTGGACGCGCTGGCGGCATGGGCGCTGGTGCGCGAGGCGAGCAGCGCCTGCGGGGTGCCCGCTGCCGCGTCCTTCAAGCACGTGGCCCCGGCCGGTGCCGCGCTGACGGGCCCGCTCGACGCCGTCGCGGCCGCCACCTTCGGCGTGGACGCCGCGCAGGTCGGCGCGCTGACCAGCGCCTACGTCCGCGCCCGGGACGCCGACCCGCGCGCGTCCTACGGCGACATGATCGCCGTCTCGCAGGCCGTGGACGCCGAGCTCGCCGACCTGCTGCGGCGCCTGCCCAGCGACGGCATCATCGCGCCCGGCTTCGACCCCGACACGGTGGCGGTGCTCGCGGCGAAGAAGGGCAGGCGGTTCCTCGTGCTGGAGGCCGACCCGCTCGCCGAGCCGCCCGCGCAGGAGAGCCGCGAGATCGGCGGGCTGCGCATCGTCACCCGGCGCGACGAGCTGCGCCTCAGCCGGGACCTGCTCCACACCGCCGCCGCGGCGCTGCCGGCGGAGCTGGTGCCCGACACGGTGCTCACCGACCTGCTGCTGGGGCTCGTCGTGCTGCGCCATACCCCGTCCAACGCCGTGGCCTACGTGCGCGACGGCATGACGGTGGGGGTCGGCGCGGGCCAGCAGGCGCGCATCGACGGCACCCGGCTGGCCGGTGCCAAGACCGACACCTGGTGGCTGCGGCGCCACCCCGCCGTGCAGGCGGTGGAGTTCGACGCCGCGGTGCGCCCGTTCGACGCCACGGGCTGGCGCATCCGGCTCGCCGAGGGCGACCTCGACACCCGCGAGCGCGCCCACCTCGCCACGGTGGTGCGGGGCGGGGTGGTGGAGCTGCCCGCGGGGGAGCGCGCCGCGTGGCTGCGGCGGCTCGACGGCGTCGGCTTCGTCTCCGACGGCGCACTCCCGTTCCGCGACAACGTCGACCAGGCCGCCCGCCACGGCGTGCGGCACATCGCCGAACCGGGCGGCTCGGTGCGATCGGGCGAGGTGGAGCAGGCGTGCCGGGAGCACGGGATCGTGCGGTTGAGCGGGATGCCGCGGCTGTTCCACCACTGACGTCTCGGCTCAGCCCCCGAACACGGTGCGGTGCCAGGCCTTGCGCGCCACGGCGGTGTTGTCGCTCATCACGTGCTTGACGACGGTGTAGTCCTCCAGCGCGTACACCGACATGTCCTTGCCGTAGCCCGACGCCTTGACGCCGCCGTGGGGCATCTCGCTGACGATCGGGATGTGGTCGTTGATCCACACGCAGCCCGCCGTCAGCTCGCGGCTCGCCCGCCCCGCCCGGTGCACCGACGACGTCCAGGCCGAGGCGGCGAGCCCGAAGCGCGTGTCGTTGGCGAGCGCGAGGCCCTCGTCGTCGGTGTCGAAGGGCAGCACCACCAGCACCGGCCCGAACAGCTCGTCCTGCACGATCTCGGCGTCCTGCGCCGCGCCGACGATCAGCGTGGGCGCGTGGAACGCGCCGTCGGGAGCCGTGCCGCCGCGCACCGCCTGCGCCCCCGCCTCCACCGCGCGGCGCACGAACCCGTGCACCCGCTCGGCGTGCCCGCGGGAGATGAGCGAGCCCAGGTCGGTGGCGGGATCCTCCGGGTCGCCCATCCGCACGGTGTCGAGGACGTCGGCCACCCCGGCGACGAACCGGTCGTAGAGGGGGCGCTGCACGTAGGCGCGGGTGGCGGCCGTGCAGTCCTGGCCACCGTTGATCAGCGCACCGGCGACGGCGCCCTGGATCGCGGCGTCGAGGTCGGCGTCGTCGAACACGACGAAGGGTGCCTTGCCGCCCAGCTCCAGGTGCACCCGACGTGGACCGCGCGCGGCGAGCTCGGCCACGCGCTTGCCCACGGGGGTGGAGCCGGTGAACGACACCATGTCGATGCCGGGGTGCCCGGCGATGGCCTCGCCCACGTCGCGACCGCGCCCGACGAGCACCGTCAGCAGCCCGTCGGGCAGCCCGGCCGCGGCGAACACGTCGGCGAGCAGGAGCGTGGTGATCGGCGTGATCTCGGCGGGCTTGATCACCACGGCGTTGCCGCTCGCGAGCGCGGGGAAGATCTTCCAGCCCGCCATGTTGAGCGGGTAGTTCCACGGCGCGATCGAGCCGACGACACCGACCGGCTCGCGGCGGATCGCGGACGTGTGGTCGGCGGAGTACTCGCCCGCGGCGAGGCCCTGCGGGATCCGTGCCGCGCCGGCGAAGAACGCGGCGTTGTCGATGGTGCCGGGCAGGTCGAACTCCCGCGACAGCCGGATCGGCTTGCCGCACTGGCGCGTCTCGGCGAGCGCGAACTCCTCGGTGCGCTCGGTGAGCAGCGCCGCCACGCGGTGCAGGACGGCGGCGCGCTCGCCGGGCGGGGTGCGGGCCCACTCGGGCTGGACCTTGCGCGCGGCATCGACCGCCACGTCGACGTCGGCGGGCGTGGCCAGGTCGTAGTCGGCGATCACCTGGCCGGTGGCCGGGTTGGTCACGCTGATCTGTGCGGGCATGCAGGAGTCTCCTCCGCGTCGCGGACAGTCCGATGCTGGCAGCCGTCGCGGCCAGCGGCAACTGTTTCGGTGGCAATCGTAAGCTAGAACTGCGGAAATCCTTGTTCGGAACGATCCGGCATGCGATAAAGGAGATGACCTCGGCCGCAACGACGGAGATGACGATGACGAGCACCGCCCAGCGATCGGTATCCGAAAGCGCCGCCGCCCACCTCTGGCCGCACTTCTCGCGGCTGTCGGCCTTCGCGACCGGCAGCGTCCCCGTGATCACCCGCGGCGAGGGCGCCCACATCTTCGACGAGAACGGCAAGCGCTACCTCGACGGGCTGGCCGGGCTGTTCGTCGTGCAGGCCGGCCACGGTCGTCGGGAGCTCGCCGCCGCCGCGGCCGCGCAGGCGAGCGAGCTCGCGTACTTCCCGCTCTGGTCCCACGTGCACCCGAAGGCCGTCGAGCTGGCCGAGCGCATCGCCCACGAGGCTCCCGGCGACCTCAACCGCGTCTTCTTCACCACCAGCGGCTCCGAGGCCGTCGAGACGGCGTGGAAGCTCGCGAAGCAGTACTTCAAGCTCGCCGGCAAGCCCGGCAAGCACAAGGTGATCAGCCGCACCACCGCCTACCACGGCACCACGCACGGCGCCCTGTCGATCACCGGCGTGCAGCCCTACCGGGCACCCTTCGAGCCGCTCGTGCCGGGCGCGCACAAGGTGCCCACCACCAACTTCTACCGCGCCCCCGAGCACGCCGACGACCTCGAGGCGTTCGGGGTGTGGGCGGCCGACCAGATCGAAACCGCGATCGTCGCCGAGGGCCCCGACACCGTCGCGGCCGTCTTCCTCGAGCCCGTGCAGAACTCCGGTGGCTGCTTCACCCCGCCGCCCGGCTACTTCGCGCGCGTCCGCGCCATCTGCGACCGCCACGACGTGCTGCTGGTGTCCGACGAGGTCATCTGCGCCTGGGGACGGCTCGGCCACGCGTTCGGCGCCACCCGGTTCGGCTACCAGCCCGACATCATCACCTGCGCCAAGGGCCTGACGTCGGGCTACTCGCCGCTGGGCGCCGCGATCATCTCCGACCGCCTTGCCGAGCCGTTCCTGCACGGTGACGCCACGTTCCTGCACGGCTACACGTTCGGCGGGCACCCCGTCTCCTGCGCCGTGGCGCTGGCCAACCTCGACATCTTCGACCGGGAGGACCTCTACGGTCGGGTCCGCGACAACGCCGCGGCACTGCGCTCCACGCTGGAGCGGCTCCACGACCTGCCCATCGTCGGTGACGTGCGCGGCGACGGCTACTTCCTGGCCGTCGAGCTCGTCAAGGACAAGGCCACCAAGGAGTCCTTCACCGACGAGGAGTCGGAGCGGATCCTGCGCGGCTACGTCTCCACGGCCCTGTTCGACGGCGGGCTGTACTGCCGCACCGACGACCGGGGCGACCCGGTCATCCAGATCTCGCCGCCGCTGATCTGCGGGCAGCCCGAGTTCGACGAGATCGAGTCGGTGCTGCGTGAGGTGCTGACGAAGGCCGTGGGGATGCTCTGAGTCGGGTCGGCGGTCACTGGATACCCTTCGCTGTCGGGATCGGGTGCAATGCAGGCGGAAGGCGGCCGAGATGGCGGAGGGGCTGCGGGAGCGCCGCGGCGATCAGCCCGGCGACGAGCCGCGCATCGCGAAGGCGCTCGACGCCACGGACCGCACGCTGATCTCGCTGCTGCAACGCGACGGTCGGGCGTCGTTCACGGCGCTCGCGAAGGCCGTGGGCCTGTCGGAGGGCGCGGTGCGGCAACGGGTGCAGCGGCTGCTGCGCGACGGCACGATGCAGATCGTGGCCGTCACCGACCCGCTCGACGTCGACCTGGCCCGCCAGGCCATGATCGGCGTCAAGGTCTCCGGCGACGTCCACGTGGTGGCGAAGCACCTCAGCGCGCTGCCGATGGTGCACTACGTGGTGCTGTGCGCGGGCCGGTTCGACCTGCTCGCCGAGATCACCTGCCGCGACGACGCCGAGCTGTTGAAGGTGCTCAACGCGCACATCCGCGGCATCCCGGGGATCCTCTCCACCGAGACGTTCGTCTACCTGGAACTGGCCAAGCAGACCTACGCCTGGGGCGCGCTCACCGAGTAGGCCCGGCCGGCCGGGACGCGCTGGAGCGCGCGACGTCACCGCACCCGACATCGCTCGCACACACCGCAGCGTCCCCGCACACACCGTGCACGGTGTGTGCCGACGACCGGGGGTGTGTGCGAGCGCTCATCAAGGGCGCCGCCCGCTCAGCACTCCACCACGTTGAGGGCGAGGCCCCCGCGCGCGGTCTCCTTGTACTTGTCCTTCATGTCCGCGCCGGTCTCGCGCATGGTCTTGATCGCCTTGTCCAACGTGACGTGGTGCCGGCCGTCACCGCGCACTGCCATCCGGGCCGCGGCGATCGCCTTGATCGAGCCGATGGCGTTGCGCTCGATGCAGGGGATCTGGACCAGCCCGCCGACCGGGTCGCAGGTCAGGCCGAGGTTGTGCTCGATACCGATCTCGGCGGCGTTCTCCACCTGCTCGGGGGTGCCACCGATCACCTCGGCGAGCGCGCCCGCCGCCATCGAGCAGGCCGAGCCGACCTCGCCCTGGCAGCCGACCTCGGCGCCCGAGATCGACGCGTTCTCCTTGAACAGCAACCCGATCGCCGCCGCCGTGAGCAGGAACTGCACGACGCCGTCCTCGGAGTAGGAGTCGATGAACCGGCGGTAGTAGTGCAGGACCGCCGGGATGATGCCCGCCGCGCCGTTGGTCGGTGCCGTGACCACGCGCCCGCCCGACGCGTTCTCCTCGTTGACGGCCAGCGCGTACATCGTGACCCATTCCATGGCGCGCAACGGATCGGACTCGTCGGCGTCGGACTCCAGCTTCTCCCGCAGCGTGGCCGCGCGGCGCCGGACCTTGAGCCCACCGGGCAGCGTCCCCGGGGTGTGCGTGCCGCGCTCGACGCACTCCTGCATCACCTGCCAGATGTGCAGCAGGCCGGACCGGATCTCCTCCTCCGTCCGCCACGACAGCTCGTTGGCGAGCATCAGCTCGCTGATGGAGAGACCGGTGTCGGACGTGAGCTTGAGCAGCTCGTCGCCGCTGGAGAACGGGTAGCGCACCGGTGTCGGGTCGTCGACGAGCACGGGGTTGCCCGCCGCGTCCTCGTCGACGACGAACCCGCCGCCCACCGAGTAGTACTCGGCCGCGAGCACGTCGGCGCCACCCGCGTCGACCGCGCGGAACAGCATGCCGTTGGTGTGGAACGGCAGCCGCTTGCGCCGGTGCAGCACCACGTCGTCGTCCACGGCGAAGGGCACCGGGTGCGCGCCGGCCAGCCGCAGCCGCCCGCTCGCGCGGACCTCGGCGACGCGGGTCGCGGCGCCCGTCGGGTCGACGAGGTCGGGTTGCTCGCCCTCCAGGCCCAGCACCACCGCCTTGACGCTGCCGTGCCCGTGGCCGGTGGCGCCCAGTGAGCCGAACAGCTCGGCGCGGATCCCCGCCGTGCGCTCCAGCAGGCCCTCGTCCCGCAGCCGGGTGGCGAACGTGTACGCGGCCCGCATCGGGCCGACGGTGTGCGAGCTCGACGGCCCGATCCCGACCTTGAAGAGGTCGAACACGCTGGTCGTCATGGCCGGTACTCCTGTATCCGATACTCCTGCGCAGCATCGATCAGCCACGCCGCCAGGTAGCGCGCGAACGACGACCGGACGAGCAGCCGGAAGTCGTTCTCGCCCAGTCCGAGCAGGAGGATCCCCGTGCGGCCCAGCGTGGTCTGCACGGCCGAGCCGGCCGGGAACACGCCCGGGTGCAGGTCGATCGCGCACCCGGAGGCGAGCACATCCCGGGCGTGCGCGCCGCGCAGCCGCAGCGTGGTGCGCTGGGCGGACACGTCCACCACCGCACCGTTGCCGGACCCCACCGCGGCGCGCAGCCCGGCGTCGAGGTCGCGCGGCGCGACGAACGGGCTCAGGACGAGCCACTCGTCGGGGCCCAGCCAGACCACCGTGGCGAGCTCGCCCTGCACCCAGGTGTTGGGCGTGGTCGGCAGCGCGACGCCGAGGTGGGCGGCGACCGCCGCGGACGCACCGGCGTCGATCCGCAGCGACGCCTGCGCGACGAAGGACTCCGGCAGCACCTGGACGCCGTCGGGGAGCTGGGCGAACTGCCCGCTCTCGTGGTGCAGCGGTGCGGTCCTGGTCAGAGCGTCAGCCGTCACGGCGGGCTCCCTCGGGGTCGACGAGCACGGATCCGGTGACCTCGACGGCCACGAGCGCACCACCGACGGGGACGTGCAGCGTCTCCCCGATGCGTTCGCGGCCGCCCTTGACCAGCGCGAGGGCGAACGTGCGGCCCAGCTCCGCGCTGCGATAGCTCGACGTGACGTGGCCGAGCATCGGCACGGGGGGAGCGGGCAGCACCTCGTGCTCGACGATCTGCGAGCCCTCCGGCAGTAGCACGTCCTGGTCGAGGGGCAGCAGCCCGACGAGCTGCTTGCGCAGCGGGTTCTGGTTCTCCGCGCGGGCGAAGGAGCGCTTGCCGATGAAGTCGATCTTCTTCTTCGACACCGCCCACGCCATGCCGAGATCCTGCGGGGTGACGGTGCCGTCGGTGTCTTGCCCGATGATCGGGTAGCCCTTCTCGGCGCGCAGCACGTGCATGGTCTCGGTGCCGTAGGGCGTGATCCCGTGCGGGGCTCCCGCGGCCAGCAGCAGGTCCCAGACGGCCGGGGCGTGCCAGGCGTCGACGTAGACCTCGAACGCCAGCTCGCCGGAGAAGCTGATGCGCGCCAGTCGCACGTCCGCCCCGGCGAGCACCGTGTCGCGCCAGGCCATGAACGGGAACGCCGTGTTGGACACGTCGACACCCGGGAAGACCGCGGCGATCACCTCGCGCGAGCGTGGGCCCACCACCGGGAACGTGGCCCAGTGGTCGGTGACCGACGTGAGGTGCACGCGCAGGTGCGGCCACTCCGTCTGCAGCCACTCCTCCATCCAGTCGAGGATGGTGGCGGCGCCGCCGGTGGTGGTCATGACGAGGTAGCGGTCCTCGGCGAGCCGCATGACGGTGCCGTCGTCGATGACCATGCCGTCGACGCCGCACATGACGCCGTAGCGCACCATGCCGACCTTGAGCGAGCTCATCAGGTTCGTGTAGATCATGTCGAGGAACGCGCCGGCGTCCGGCCCCTGCACGTCGATCTTGCCGAGCGTGGAGCCGTCGAGGATGCCGACGGAGCCGCGGGTGGCGGCGCACTCGCGCAGCACCGCCGCGTCCATGTCCTCACCCGGCTCGGGGTAGTAGCGCGGCCGCTTCCACTGCCCGACGTCCTCGAACACCGCGCCGCGCGCGACGTGCCAGTCCTGCAGCGCGGTGTGGCGCTCCGGGTCGAACAGGGCGCCACGGTCTCGCCCGGCGAGCGCTGCGAACGACACCGGGGTGTAGGGCGGGCGGAACGTGGTGGTGCCCAGCGACGCCACCGGCACGCCGAGCAGCTCGGCGGTGATCCCCGAGGCGATGACGCCCGAGGTCTTGCCCTGGTCGTGGGCGGTGCCGATGGTCGTGTAGCGCTTGATGTGCTCGACCGAGGTCATGCCCGCACCGATGGCGCGCCGGATGTCGGCGACGGTGGCGTCGCGCTGGATGTCGACGAACTGGTGGGCGCCGTCGCCGGGGACGCGCCACAGCGTGGCCGGCTCCGTTGCAGGAAAGCCACTTTCCCGCAACGAGATGGCAGGAAAGTGGCTTTCCTGCAACCCGGCAGCCGCACCCACCACCGTCACCCCGGCGAGCTCCCCGTCGGGCACGAACGCGCCCAGCGCCTCGTCGAACCGCAGCTGCCCCCTGGCCTGGCTGAACAGGTGGACCGCCGGGTTCCAGCCGCCGCTGACCAGCAGCAGGTCGCACGGCAGCACCTCGTCGGCGCCGTCGGAAGTGGCCACGAGTGCGGCGCTGACCCGCTCCTCGCCGAGCGTGCCCGTCACGAGCTCGCCCGCCCGGACCGCGATACCCCGCCGCGCGCACTCCGCCGCCCACCCGGCCGGAGCCGTCGGGCGCGCGTCGATCACCGCGCGGATGCTCGCGCCCGCGTCGGCGAGGTCGACCGCCGCCGCGTAGGCGCTGTCGTTGGTCGTGAACACCACGACGTCGCTCCCGGCCAGCACGCCGTAGCGGTGGCGGAAGGTGCGGGCAGCGGCGGCGAGCATGATCCCGGGACGGTCGTTGTCTCCGAACACGATCGGACGTTCGTGGGCGCCGGTGGCGATCACCACGTGCTTCGCCCGGATCCGCCACACACGTTGCCGCGACTGGTGTGCCGCGGCACCGGCGCGGTTCTCCAGCGCCAGCACGAACCCGTCGTCGTAGTGGCCGAACGCGGTGGTGCGCTGCAGGTGGCGCACCTCGGGGAAGCCGGCGAGCTCCGCGACGGCCGCCGCGACCCCGTCCAGGCTCTCGCCGGTGCCCAGCAGCGAGCCGCCGGCCTCGGTCTGCTCGTCGACGAGCACCACGCGCCTGCCCGCGCGGGCGGCGTCGAGCGCAGCGGTGAGCCCGGCCGGGCCGGCCCCGACCACGAGGACGTCGGCGTGGGCGTGCATCGCGTCGTAGCGGGCGGGGTCGGGTTCGGCGGCGAGCCGGCCGCGTCCGGGCAACCCGCGTGCGACGAGCCCCTCGGTCAGCTCCACGGTCGTGGCCAGCAGCATCGGCTCCGGAAAGGGCTCCTCGATCTGCACCAGCCCACCGGGGTCCTCCGCCCAGGCCGCGCCGATGCCGCGCGGGCGGCCCAGGTTGACGCTGCTGCCGGTGCGGTGGATGCCGTTCGCCAGCAGCGCCGACGCCAGCGTGTCGCCGGGATGCCCGGTGAGCGCCACGCCGTCGAAGGTGAACTGCAACGTTTGCGACCGGTCGATCCGGCCGCCGTCGACCCGGGTCACGTCTGGAACCGGTAGGTCACGGTGTCGCGCACGGCGTCGAACCAGCGGCGACACCCCGCGCTGTGGCTCCAGCGCTCGTGGAAGCGGCCCTTGGGGTTGTTGCGGAAGAACACGTAGTGGGCCCATTCGGTGTCCGACAGCGCCTGCGGGTCGGCCGGGTAGGCCACCCCGGCCTCGCCGCCGTAGTGGAACTCGACCTCTTCGCGCGGCCCGCACCAGGGGCACTCGATGAGTTGCACGCTGACTCCTCTAGTGGGCGACGGCCGCGGCGCCGTGCTCGTCGACCAGCGCGCCGGTGACGAAACGGTCCAGGGTGAACGGGGCGAGGAAGGCGTGTGGCTCGTCCGCGGCCACGGTGGCGGCCAGGCACCAGCCCACACCCGGCGTCGCCTTGAACCCGCCGGTGCCCCAGCCGCAGTTGAGGTACAGGTTCTCGAACGGCGTCCGCCCGACGATCGGCGACGCGTCCGGTGTGGTGTCCACGATCCCGCCCCACGTGCGCAGCAGGTGGGCGCGGGCGAACACCGGGAACAGCTCCACGGCCGCGGCCATCTGCCGCTCGATGATGTGGAACGCGCCGCGCTGCCCGTAGCCGTTGTAGGTGTCGATCCCGGCACCCATCACCAGCTCGCCCTTGTGCGCCTGCGAGACGTAGACGTGCACCGCGTTGGACATGACGACCGTCGGATGCACGGGCTCCAGCAGCTCCGACACCAGCGCCTGCAACGGGTGGCTCTGCAGCGGCACCCGGACGCCCAGCATGTCGGCGAGCACCGAGGTGTGGCCCGCTGCGCACAGCACGACCTGCCCGGCCGCGATGTCGCCGCGGGTCGTGCGGACCCCGGTCACGCGATCGCCGTCGGTGCCGAACCCGGTGACCTCGCAGTCCTGCACCAGGTCGACGCCCGCCGCCGCGGCCCTGCGGGCGAAGCCCCACGCCACGTAGTCGTGCTTCGCGATGCCCGCCCGCGGCTGGTAGGTGGCGCCCATGACCGGATAGCGGATGTCGGACGAGGTGTTCACGATCGGGCAGATCTTCGCGACCTCCTCGGGGGAGAGCCACTCGGCGTCGACCCCGTTGAGGACGTTGGCCTCCACCCGTCGGACGCTGTCGCGCACGTCCTGCAGCGAGTGCGCGAGGTTGAGCACGCCGCGCTGGCTGAACAGGATCGGGTAGTCGAGGTCGGCCTCGAGCCCCTCCCACAGCTTCAGGGAGTGCTCGTAGATGCCCGAGCTCTCGTCCCAGAGGTAGTTGGACCGGATGATCGTGGTGTTGCGGGCCATGTTGCCGCCCGCGAGCCAGCCCTTCTCCAGCACGGCCACATTGGTGATGCCGTGGTTCTGCGCCAGGTAGTGCGCGGTGGCCAGGCCGTGGCCGCCACCGCCGATGATCACGACGTCGTAGGCGGACCTCGGCTCCGGGTTGTGCCAGAGGAAGTCGGGGTGCTCGGGCGGCGGGCTGGTCATGCCAGCCCCGGGTAGAGCGGGAACTGCCCGGCGAGGTCGGTGACCCGCTTGCGCAGCGCGGCGATCGCGTCGTCGTCGGTGGCCGGGCGCAGCGCGGTGGCGATGATGTCGGCGACCTCGGTGAACTCGGCCGAGCCGAAGCCGCGGGTCGCCAGCGCGGGCGTGCCGATCCGCAGCCCCGAGCTCACCATCGGCGGGCGCGGGTCGAACGGCACCGCGTTGCGGTTCACCGTGATGCCCGCGGCGTGCAGCCGGTCCTCGGCCTGCTGTCCGTCCAGTTCGGACGCGCGCAGGTCGGCGAGCACCAGGTGCACGTCGGTGCCGCCGGAGACGACGTTGATGCCGGCGGCGCGGGAGTCCTCGGCCAGCAGCCGGTCCGCGAGCAGCGCGGCGCCCTCCAGCGTGCGCTGCTGGCGCTCCTTGAACGCGTCGGTGGCGGCGAGCTTGAAGGCGACGGCCTTGGCCGCGATCACGTGCTCGAGCGGGCCGCCCTGCTGGCCGGGGAAGACCGCGGAGTTGAGCTTCTTGCGCAGCTCGACCGCGGCGTCGTCGGTGCCCCCGGTGATGATGAACCCGCCGCGCGGCCCGCCGAGGGTCTTGTGCGTGGTGCTCGTGACGACGTGGGCGTGCGGCACGGGGGAGGGGTGCAGCCCGGCGGCCACGAGGCCGGCGAAGTGCGCCATGTCCACCATGAGGTACGCGCCCACCTCGTCGGCGATGCGGCGGAACGCGGCGAAGTCGAGGTGGCGGGGATAGGCCGACCAGCCCGCGATGATCACCTGCGGGCGGTGCTCCTTCGCGAGGCGCTCCACCTCGGCCATGTCGACGCGGTGGTCGTCCTCGCGCACGTGGTAGGCCGCGACCTGGTAGAGCTTGCCGGAGAAGTTGAGGCGCATGCCGTGCGTGAGGTGCCCGCCGTGGGCGAGGTCCAGGCCGAGGATCGTCTCGCCCGGCTTCAGCATGGCGGCCATCGCGGCCGCGTTGGCCTGCGCGCCCGAGTGCGGCTGGACGTTGGCGAAGTCCGCGCCGAACAGGTTCTTGATCCGCTCGATGGCGAGGCGCTCGATGACGTCGACGTGCTCGCAGCCGCCGTAGTAGCGCCGGCCGGGGTATCCCTCGGCGTACTTGTTGGTGAGGACGGTGCCCTGGGCCTGCATCACCGAGATCGCGGCGGCGTTCTCGCTCGCGATCATCTCCAGGGTGGTCTCCTGGCGCTCCAGCTCGGCCGCGACGGCGGCGTACACCTCGGGGTCGGTGTCGGCGAGGGAGGCGTTGAGTGCCTCGACGGTCTCGTGGTCGGCGAGCGCCACAGTGGCTACCCCTTCTGCCGGGTCAGTGTCGAACTTCTGATATATCAGTCCGCCGTGTACGGTAGGCGCACTGTTGGGGGCGGTCAAGGGAGGTTCGCGTGACGAGCGCAGAGCGGGCTACCGCGCAGCCGTGGGCGTCGACGGTGTCGCTCGCCGACCGGGCCTACGAGGCGATCCGCGATCGGTTGATCATGCTCGACATCCGCCCCGGGGAGCCGCTCAACGACGAGCTGCTGGCCAGGGAGCTCGCGACCGGGCGCACGCCGGTGCGCGAGGCGCTCAAGCGACTGGAGGGCGATCGCCTGGTCGTCGCCTACCCGCGGCGCGGCACGTTCGCCACGGCCGTCGACATCGCCGACCTCGCGCACATCTCCGAGATCCGGGCCGAGCTCGAGCCGCTCGCCGCGGCCAGGGCCGCGCGCAACCCGGCGGCGTCGATCCGGGCCGACCTGGTCGAGGTCGCCGCCTCGATCGCCGCCACGCCCGACATCACCGACCGCCACGAGCTGCTGCGCCGCGACGTCAACGTGCACCGCACGATCTACCGGGCGGCGGGCAACCCCCACCTCGAGGACATCCTCATCCGCCAGGACAACCTCGCCACCCGCATCTGGGGCCTGTTCCTCGACCGGCTCCCGGGACTGGCCGGGCACATCGGCGAGCACCACGCGCTGCTCGAGGCGATCATCGCGGGCGACCCCGAGCGGGCGTCGGCACTGGCGCTGGAACACGTCATCGGGTTCGAGAAGGCGGTCCGCGAGGTCATGTAGCTCCGGGTGGCACGGTCGGGCGCGAGCCTCCGCGGGCGGGCCCGCTCGACATGGTTGAGTTGCCACCGTGGTTGGCGATCAACGAACGACGGGCCCCGGCGGCCTCCCGGCCCCGCCCGAACTGCTCGCGGCCCCGGGCTACGTCGCCCGACGGCTGCACCAGGCGTACGTGGCCGCGTGGGTCCGGATGGTGGACGCCACGCTGACCGGCCCGCAGTTCGCCGTGCTGACGGCCGTCAACGCCTATCCCGGGGTGGAGCAGGGCAACCTCGCCCGCGCCGTGGCATTGGACCGTTCCACGATGGCGAGCATCGTGCGCAGGCTCGAGGACCGCGGGCTGATCACCCGGGAGAAGCCCGCCGCGGACGGCCGCAAGCGGATGCTGACGCTCACCGCCGCCGGGGCCGAGGCGCTGGCTGACGCCGATCGGCGGGCCCGCGAGCTCGACGTCGTGCTGATGCAGGGCTACGACGCGCCGCGTCAGGAGTCGATCCTGCGCGAGCTGACGAAGCTCTCGGAACACTGGGAAAGCCTGGTCGAGGACTGATTCCGGGCCGTCGTCGGGCCCGCTTGCCAGGTTTCTGATGCGTTACAGGTCACATCAGGGCTTGCCAAACCAGATCGTCAGTGTTCGGATTATCTCTGCGCGCACACCCGTCGAGCGCCGTGGAGGAACCTGTGACCAGCCAGTCGTTCACCGTCACCATCGCCGGTGGCGGTCTCGGTGGCCTCACCACCGCCCTGTCGTTGCGCCGCCGTGGCCTGCGCACGACCGTGCTGGAGTCGGCCCCGCAGCTGGGGGAGGTGGGCGCCGGGATCCAGACGGCGCCCAACGCCAGCCGGATCCTGCTGGGCCTGGGCCTGCGCCACCACCTCGCCGCCATCCGCACCGAGCCGCTGGACCAGGTCCGGCGCCGCTGGCAGGACGGCAGCATCATCGCCCAGCTCCCGCTCGGTGACCGCGTCAAGCAGGAGTACGGCGCGCCGTACTGGCACTACCACCGCGCCGACCTGCACCGCGTCCTGCTCGACGCCTGCCTCGACCCCGATGGCGCCGGACCGGTCGTGCAGGTGTTCACCAACGCCCGGGTCGTCGACATCGACGGCAGTGACGCCGAGCGCCCCGTCGCCGTCACCGCCGACGGCCGCCGCTTCGACGCCGACGTGCTGATCGGGGCCGACGGCATCCGCTCCGCGGTGCGCGACGCGATGGGCCTGCCCGACACGCTCGTGTTCTCCGGAGAGATGGCGTTCCGGGCCCTGATCCCGGGTGACAAGATCGCCGCCGATCCGGCGACGCGCTTCCTGCTCGACCGGTACCACTCCACGATCTGGTACGGGCCGGACCGCCACCTCGTGCACTACATGATCCGTGGCGGAGAGTTCCTCAACGTGGTCGCCATCGTGCCCAACACCCTCGACGTCCGCGACGACGACCCGTCGACGTGGACGGCCCCCGCGAGCGCGGACGAGCTGGTGGAGAGCTTCCCCGGCTGGGACGACCGGGTGGCGTCGATGCTGTCCAAGGCCGAGGGCGACGCGTCGAGCTGGGCGATGTACCGCCGCCACCGCGACCCGGTGTGGGTGGACGGGCACGTCGCGCTGCTGGGCGACGCCGCCCACGCGATGCTGCCCTACCAGGCCCAGGGCGCCTCGCAGGCCATGGAGGACGCCGCCGTGCTCGCCGAGGAGCTGGGCGCGGTGACCCGGTCGGGCATCGCGGGCGCTCTGGTGCGGTACGTGTCCCGGCGCGCCACCCACGCCGGCATGGTGCAGGACGCGTCGCTGGAGAACATGCGCTTCTACCACCTGCCCGACGGCCCCGAGCAGGAGGCGCGCGACGCGCAGCTGCGCACGTTCAGCGGCGAGTCCGATGTGTCCTACGACTGGCTGTGGCGCGGCACCCCGCTCAACAACCCCGATCTCGAGTCCTTCTCCTACCCGTTCGTGCGCTGATCCCCTTCCCGCCACACAACCGGAGACCCGACATGCGTACTGGCGACCAGGTCGTGCAGGACCTCCCCTGGAAGTGGGGAGTGCAAGGAAAGATCTTCATCATCGGCGGGCTCGGCTACATGTTCGATGCCTGGGATGTCGCGCTCAACGGCTTCCTGACACCGCTGCTGGGCCAGGAGTTCGGCCTGACGACCGGTGAGCGCGGCCTCGTGGCCACCGCGAACCTCGTCGGCATGGCTGTGGGCGCCGTCGCCTGGGGCACCGTGGCCGACCGGCTCGGGCGCAAGAAGGCGTTCAGCCTGACGCTGCTCGCGTTCGCCCTGTTCTCCGTGCTCGGCGCGCTGTCGCCGTCCTACTGGGTGTTCCTGGTGCTGCGCTTCCTCGCCGGTGTCGGGCTCGGCGGCTGCATCCCCGTCGACTACGCGCTGGTGTCGGAGTTCTCCCCGCGCAAGCAGCGCGGCCGGGTGCTCGCCGGCATGGACGGGTGGTGGCCGATCGGAGCCACGCTGGCCGGCGTCGCGTCGACGCTGCTGCTGCCGCTGCCCGGCAGCTGGCGCTGGGCGCTGGCCCTGATGGTGCTGCCCGCGCTGCTGCTGTTCTGGGTGCGCCGTGGCATCCCCGAGTCGCCGATCTACCTGGCCCGGTCCGGGCGCGAGTCCGAGGCCCGTGCGGTGATCGACGACATGGTGGCCCGCACGGGCGGCGTGGTCGAGCCCTACGAGATCAAGGCCGTCGAGGTGGGCAGGCGGTTGCGTGGCCCGGCCGCCGCGCTGGACCAGCTGCGCCGGATCTGGGCCTTCAACCCGGTGCTGACCGGCATGGCGTGGCTGCTGTTCGTCAGCGTCATGACCACCTACTACGCCGCGGTGACCTGGATGCCGTCGATCCTGCGGACGCAGGGCTTCGGCGAGTACGCCGCCTTCGCCACCGCCACGCTGATGAACGCGTTCGGCATCCTGGGTGTGGCCGCGGCGGTGCTGCTGGTCGAGCGGGTGGGCCGCAAGTGGGTGATCGGCGTGGCCGGACCGCTCGCCGCGATCAGCCTCACGGTGTTCGCCATGGTGCTGGGCGCGCCGGCCGCGGCCGTGACGATGCTCGCCGTGTTCGGTGCGGTGGTGCTGGTGGTGATCCCCGTGATGTACGCCTACGTCTCCGAGCTCTACCCGACCGAGCTGCGGGCCAGCGGGTTCGGCTGGGCGTCCTCGGCGAGCCGGGTGGTCAGCGGGTTCATCCCGCTGGTGTTCGGCGGCGTGCTCTGGCCGCTGCTGGGCCTGCCGCTGACGTTCGCCGCGCTGGCCGTGCTGGTGGTCGTCGCGGTGATCTGGATGGCCGTGTCGGGTCCGGAGACCGCGGGTCGCGAGCTCGACCGCGTCACCGGGGACGAGGCCGTGCCGACCGTTGCGCAGCCCTCCACCGTCGCATGAAGCCTGCGTCCTTCACCTACCACCGCGCCGGCTCCGTCGCCGGCGCGGTGGGGCTGCTGTCCGAGCTCGGGGACGACGCCAAGATCATCGCAGGCGGGCAGAGCCTGGTCGCGATGATGAACTTCCGCCTCGCCCGGCCCGAGCACCTGATCGACATCGCGCGGGTGCCCGGGCTCGACACGATCCGCCGCGACGGTGACATCCTGCGCATCGGTGCGCTGGTGACCCACCACGCCGTCGAGACGGCCGATCTGGGCGCCGGTTTCGCGGTGCTCTCGCGCACGATGCGCTGGGTGGGCCACCTGCCGATCCGCACGCGCGGCACGATCGGCGGCAGCCTGGCCCACGCCGACGCGACGGCCGAGTGGTGCCTGCTCGCCGTCCTGCTCGACGCCGTGATCGTCGTCGAGGGGCCGGGTGGGCGCCGCGAGATCGCGGCCGCGGACTTCTTCCAGGGCGTCTTCACCACGGCGCTGGAGCCCGACGAGCTGATCGTCGAGATCGTGTTCCCGCGGCCCGCACCGCGGGCGGCGCTGACGGAGTTCGCGGAGCGGCGGGGTGACTTCGCCATCGTCGCCGCCGCGGTGGATCTCGACGCCCCGCGCGTGGTGCTGGGCGGGGTGGGCACCACCCCGTTGCGGGTGCCGGCCGCGGCGGCGGAGCTGGCGGGTGGATCTTCCAGCGGGGTGACATCACTGACGTCCAACGTCAGCGATGTCACCCCGCTGGACACCCCGGCACGCCGCGCCGCCACCGCAGCAGCCGCCGCCATCGACCCCCGCGACGAGCCCGGGGTCAGCGCGCACTACCGCCGCGGGCTGGTGCGCACCCTCGTCGAACGAGCCTGTGAGGAGGCCGATGAGACCCCCTGAGATGGGACGCGACGGCACCTGGGTCGGCGCCTCGGTGCGCCGCCGCGAAGACCCGCGCCTGCTCGCGGGCCGGGGCCGGTTCGTGGACGACATCGACCTGCCGCGGATGCTGCACGCCCAGTTCGTCCGGGCCACGGTCGCCCACGCCCGCATCGTCTCGGTCGACCTGTCCGAGGTGCGCGCGGTGCCGGGCGTCGTCGCCGCGTTCGACGCGGCCGACCTGGACCTGGGCGACATCACGGCGCTGCTGGACCGTCCGATCGAGGAGTTCGTGCCCACCGGCATGCCGGTGCTGGCCCGCGACCGCGTCCGCTACGTCGGCGAGCCGATCGCGATCGTCGTCGCCACCGACCCGTACGCGGTCGAGGACGGGCTGGAGTACGCGGTCGTCGAGTACGACGAGCTGTCGCCGATCGTCTCCGACACCGCCGCGCTCGCCACCGGTGCCGCGCTCGTGCACGACAACGCACCGGCCAACACGCTCGTCGACGTCGCGCTGTTCGCCACCGAGGGCATCGACGACGTGTTCGCCGAGGCCGCCTGCGTGGTGCGGGTCCGCACCAAGACCGGTCGGCAGAACGCGCTGCCGCTCGAGACCCGCGGCGTCGTCGCGGACTGGGACGACCGCGACGAGCAGCTGCGCGTGCAGACCGCCACCCAGATCCCGCACCAGGTGCGCACCGTGCTCGCGCGCTGCGTCGGGCTCGACGAGCAGCAGGTGCGCGTCACCGTGCCCGACATGGGTGGCGGGTTCGGGCAGAAGTGCGTGGTCGGCCGCGAGGAGATCGCCGCCGCCGCGGCCGCACTGAGGCTGCGGCGTCCGGTGAAGTGGATCGAGGACCGCAAGGACGCGCTGACCGCGGCGTTCCTCGCCCGCGAGCAGCGCTACGACGTGCGCGCCGCGTTCGACGCCGAGGGCCACATCCTGGGGCTGGACGCCGATGTCGTGTGCGACATGGGCGCGTACTCCTGCTACCCGTTCACGGCCGGGATCGAGCCGCTGATGGCGTCGGCGGAGATGCCGGGGGTCTATCGGGTGCCCGCCTACCGGGTGCGCGGCCGGGCCGTCACCACCAACAAGGCGCCGACCGGCCCGTACCGCGGGGTGAGCCGCCCGCAGTACGTGATGGTCGTCGAGCGGCTGATGGAACGTGCCGCGCGTGAGCTCGGCATGGATCCCGTCGAGATCCGGCGCCGCAACGTGATCACCGTGTTCCCCTACACCGGCATCAACGGCATCACCTACGACCCGGGCTCCTACCGGGAGTCGCTGGACCTGTGCGAGCAGGTGGTGCGCGACGAGGGCTGGTACGACGTGCGGGCGGAGCCGGGTCGGGTGATCGGCATCGGCTACGCCTGCTTCTCCGAGCGCACCGGCTACGGCTCCGGCGCGTTCGCGCAGCGCAAGATGCTGGTGGTGCCCGGCTTCGACATCTCCGAGATCCGGATGGACACCTCCGGCACGGTCGCGGTCACCACCGGCACGATGAGCCACGGGCAGAGCCACGAGACGACGATGGCGCAGATCGTGGCCGACCGGCTCGGGCTCGACATCGCCCAGGTCAAGATCGTGCAGGGCGACACCGACCGGATCACCTACGGGTTCGGATCGTTCGCGAGCCGCTCGGTCACGATCGGCGGCAGCGCGGTGGCGGCGGCCTCGGTGAAGCTGGGCGAGCAGCTGCGCGAGATCGCCGCGCACCTGCTGGAGGCCGACGTCGACAACGTGGAGCTCGACGGCGACGGCGGCGTGCGACTGCGCGACGACCACGGCCGTCGACTGTCCTATGCGGATATCGCCGACGTCGCGTACCTGCGGGCGCACCTGCTGCCCAAGGGCGTCGGCCCGGGCCTGACGGCCACCGCGAGCTTCGACGTGGCGGGGGACGGCACGTTCTCCAACGCCACCCACGGCGTGGTGGTGGAGCTGGACCGCGGCACCGGCGGCGTCGAGATCCTGCGCTACGTCTGCGTCGAGGACTGCGGCGTCGCGATCAACCCGCAGGTGGTGGAGGGGCAGTGCCGCGGCGGCATCGCGCAGGGCATCGCGGGCGCGCTGTTCGAGCAGGTCACCTACGACGACGCCGGGCAGCCGATGGCGCCGAGCTTCATGGAGTACAAGGTGCCGACGGCCGCGGAGATCCCCGACGTGCTGATCCACCACCTCGAGACACCGTGCGCGTTCACCGAGAGCGGCGCCAAGGGCGCGGGGGAGGGCGGCACCATCGGCGCGCCCGCCGCGGTGCTCAACGCCGTCAACGACGCGTTGCGCGCCACCGGCGTCGAGCTCGACGACACGCCGATCGCGCGGGAGTCGATCTACCGGGCACTGGAGGTCCTGTGAACGAGGTCCAGCTGATCGAGCTGACCGTCAACGGCGAGCGCCACGAGCTGGCGATCGAACCGCGCCGCACGCTCGTCGACGTCCTGCGCCACGACCTGGGGCTGACCGGCACCCATGTGGGGTGCGAGCACGGCGTCTGCGGGGCCTGCACGGTGCTGGTGGACGGCGCTCCGATGCGGGCGTGCCTGATGTTCGCGGCGCAGGCCGAGGGCGCCGACGTCCGCACCGTCGAGTCGCTGGCTGCACCCGATGGCACCCTCAACGACCTGCAGCAGTGCTTCTCGGCCAACCACGGCCTGCAGTGCGGGTTCTGCACGCCCGGCTTCCTCATGCTGGCCGAGGGGTTCCTCGCCGAGCGGCCGGACGCGACCAAGGAGGAGATCCGGGATGTCGTCGCCGCGAACCTGTGCCGGTGCACCGGCTACCAGACGATCGTCGAAGCCATTGACGAGTGTGCCCGTGCCCGCCGGGTACCGGAACGGGAGAGCGCATGACCAGCGAGGTCTATGCACGGGCGGGGTTCGGCGCGACGGTCCGGCGCGGTGAGCGTCCGGCGATCGTGGTCGTGGACCTGACCAACGGCTTCACCGACCCCGACGCCCCCACCGGGTCCGATCTCGCGGCCGTGGTGGCGGCGACGTCGGAGCTGATCGAGGCCGGGCGCCCGGCCGGGGTGCCCGTCGTCTTCACGACGATCGCCTTCACCCCGGCCGAGGCCGACGGTGACGGCGTCACGTGGCTGACGAAGGCGCCCGGCATGCGGGCGCTGCGGGCGGGCAGCGCGCAGGTCGACCTGGACGCCCGGCTGCCGGTGCAGGAGCGCGACCACCTGATCACGAAGAAGGGTGCCTCGGCGTTCTTCGGCACCACGCTGGCCGCGCTGCTGACCGGGCTGCGGGTCGACACGGTGCTGATCTGCGGCGCCACCACCAGCGGGTGCGTGCGCGCGAGCGCCGTCGACGCCGTCCAGTCCGGGTTCTCGGTGCTCGTGCCGCGCCAGTGCGTGGGCGACCGCGCGCAGGCGCCGCACGAGGCCAACCTCTTCGACATCCAGGCCAAGTACGGCGACGTGATCGACGTCGCCGACGCCGTCGCGTACCTGAAGGGCCTTCCCGCGTGACCCGCTCCGTGCTGCAGGCCGCGCTGGCCGACCTCGCCGACGTGCCCGCCACCAGCCGCTGGGTGCGCTCGGGCGCGGTGCGGTTGCACGTGCTCGACTACGGCGGGCCCGGCGTGCCGCTGGTGCTGCTGCCCGGCATCACGAGCCCGGCGATCACCATGGACTTCGTCGCGCGCGAGCTGACCGACCTCGTGCGCCCGGTCGTCGTCGACGTGCGGGGGCGTGGCCTGTCGGACACGGGCTCGTCCTGGACGCTCGACGACTACGCCGCCGACACCCGCGCGGTGATCGCCGGGCTGGAGCTGGAGCGGCCGCTGCTGATGGGGCACTCGATGGGCGCCCGGATCGCGGCGGTGGTGGCGGCCGGGGGCGCGGACCTGCGCGGCGCGGTGCTCGTGGACCCGCCGATGAGCGGGCCCGGCCGGGGTCCCTACCCGACCACGCTTGCGGCGTTCCGCGGCCAGCTCGCGCAGGCGCAGCGCGGGACCGACGCCGACGAGGTGGCCGCCGCCTGGCCGCGGTGGCCGCGCGCCGAGCAGGAGCTGCGGGCCCGGTGGCTCTCCAGCTGCGCCGAGGCCGCGATCGTCGCGACGCACGAGGGTTTCGAGAGCGAGGACTTCTTCTCCGCATGGCCGTCGGTCCCGGCGCCCGCGGTGCTGGTGCACGGGGCCGACAGCCCGGTGGTGACCGCCGCCGGGGTGGTGGAGGCGGCGGCGGCCAACCCCGCCGCCGGGTTCGTCGAGATCCCCGATGCCGGGCACATGGTGTTCTGGGACAACCCCGGCGCGGCACTCGCCCTGTTGCGGGGGGTGCTCGAACGGTTGGTGTAGGGCCCCCCGCACCGGCCCCGTTGCAGGAAAGCCACTTTCCCGCAACGTCGTTGCAGGAAAGTGGCTTTCCTGCCATCGCCGCGCGAAGCCGGCCCGCCAGCGGGGACATCCCGGGACCGCAGGCAACGCCCCCGGGCCTTCCTGCAATGCGAGTGCCTGACGCGTGCGCGGCCACCGGCGAAGGCGCACTGCACCGGACGTCACAGCGCGGCACCGGTGCGGGCCCGGGATACTGGTGGGGTGTCGTCCGCCTCCGCAGCTCCGGCTCCGTCCGCACCGCCCACCGCCACCGACGTCCTCGTCGTGGGTGCCGGCCCGGCGGGAGCGGCGGCCGCGGCCTGGGCGGCGCGCGCGGGCCTCGACGTCGTGCTCGCCGACGCCGCCACGTTCCCGCGCGACAAGGCCTGCGGCGACGGCCTGACGCCGCGCGCCATAGCGGAGCTGGAGAAGCTCGGCCTGGGCCCCTGGATCCGCACCCACGGCACCAACCGCGGCCTGCGCGCCGCCGGGTTCGGCCAGGAACTGATGCTGCCGTGGCCCGGTGGCTCCCTGCCCGCGTACGGCAGCGCGGTACCGCGCCTCGAGCTCGACGCGCGCATCCGGGAGGTGGCGGTGCAGGCCGGTGCCGTCCCGTTCGAGGGCGCCCGCGCCGTCGACGTGGTGCGCGCCGGTGATCGCGTCACCGGCGTGGTCTTCCGGCGCGGCAACGAGACTCACACCGTCGACTGCTCCCGGCTGATCGTCGCCGACGGCGCGAAGTCCACGCTGGGCCGGGTGCTGGGCCGGGAGTGGCACCGCGATACGGCGTTCGGCGTGGCGGCGCGCGGCTACATCCGTTCCGGTCGCAGCGACGACCAGTGGATCTCCTCGCACCTGGAGCTGCGCGGGGAGGAGAACGAGGTGCTGGCCGGGTACGGCTGGGTGTTCCCGCTCTCGGACGGCGAGGTCAACATCGGCGTCGGCACGCTGGCCACGGCCAAGCGGCCCGCCCAGATCCGGCTGCGCAGCCTGATCGAGCACTACGCCGACGCCCGCCGCGAGGACTGGCAGCTCGACGGCCCGGTGCGCGCGCAGGCCTCGGCGCTGCTCCCGATGGGCGGTGCGGTGTCGCATGTGGCCGGTGCCAACTGGGCACTCATCGGCGACGCAGCCGGCTGCGTCAACCCGCTCAACGGCGAGGGCATCGACTACGGCCTGGAGACCGGACGGCTGGTGGCGGAGCTGATGGTCGGGCAGCGCGAGCTCGGCGTGGCCTGGCCCGCGACCCTGCGCACCCACTACGGGCAGGCGTTCTCCATCGCGCGGCGCCTGGCCGGGCTGCTGACGCTGCCGAGGCTGCTGCCGCTGGCCGGCCCCGTGGGCATGCGGTCACGCGGCCTGATGACGGTGGCGCTGCGGGTGATGGGCAACCTGGTCACCGACGCCGACCGCGACCTGACGGCGCGGGCGTGGCGGGCGGCGGGCAAGCTCTCGCTGCGCTTCGACGACCGGCCGCCGTTCCCGGCCGCCGACCTGCGCACGCCGCTGGTGGCCGCGGGCTCCTGACGGCCTGCACCACCCCACCCGGCGCCTCCCCACCCGGCGCCTCGCCGTCACGTTGCAGGAAAGCCACTTTCCTGCAACGTCGTTGCGGCAAAGTGGCTTTCCTGCCATCGCCGCGCGAAGGGGCCTTCCCGCCACGCGAGAGCCTGCCGCGCGCCGGTCGCGTGATCAACGCTCACAGGTTCGGGTTCGATCATGAGCCAGTGCGCGCTCGGCGGCGAGCCCGGCGGCCGCCGTCCTGCAACGGGCGGCACGGACGGGTGGCGGGGCGGATCAGCCCGCGAGCAGGCGTCCCGCGTTCGGCACCGTGGTCGGCAGCCCCAGCTCTTGCAGGATCCGGAACGTGGTGGCGGTGGCCGAGGACAGCACCGGGATGCCCGCCTCGTCCTCCACCGGCTGGATCGCGGCCAGTGACGGCATCTGGACGCATGCGGAGAGCACGAGCGCGTCGGCGCCGGTCATGTCGAGCTTGCGCCAGTGCTCCCGCAGGTCGTCGGCGTCGAGGCGCCCGACCGCCAGGTTGTCGGGAATCTCCAGCGACAGCGCGTCGAGGACCTCGATGCCCGCGTCCTGCAGGTAGTCGACCACCAGCTGGGTGAGCGGCTTCAGGTACGGGGTGATGATCGCGACCTTCTTCGCCCCCAGCGCCTGGATGCCGGCGATCAGCGCGCCCGCGCTGGAGACGACCGGGGCCTGCGACCCCTCGCTCCGCAGCGTCGTGGTGATCGCCTCCTCCGCCGTGCAGTGGTACCCCGGGCCCTGGGCCATGATCGCGACCAGGCAGGCCGTGGCCACGACGTCGGGGCGGGCGTCGGCCAGTTCCGCGGCGGCGCGTTCGGACTGGGCGTTCATCGCGCGCAGCTGCTCGGGCGTGACCTGTTGCATCCGGGCGCGGGCGGCGTGGAAGACGAACCGGTGCTCCGGATCGACGGCCTCCCGGGCGTGCAGCATCCGGGGCAGCTCGGTCTCCATGGTGAGGTTGGAGCTGGGGACGATCAGGCCCACATGGTGATCGGTCATCGCCTGGCCGCCGGGCGCATCTCGGGCACCGTCAGCTCGCCCGCGTCGACGATGAGCTCGTCGTCGAGGAGCAGCGAGCAGCCGCGCATCGGGATGTCGAAGTGGCACGGGGTGTCGTTGGGGCCGCCGAGCTCGTTGTTGGGGCCGATGGAGAACATGACGTTGCCGTAGAAGCTGCGCAGCTCCATGCCCATGCCGCCGCCGAACTGGGTGAGCCCGTGCCAGTGCGCGCGCTCGTCGAGGCCCCAGCCGACGTGGCTCATGCCGTAGCCGCGGGGGTCGTCGAAGCTGCGGATGTAGGAGGACAGCAGCTCCGCATCCAGGCCGCCGCGGATGTCGCGGATGAAGCCCCGCTCGATGGTGATGTGCACCGGCGTCTGGACGTAGGTGTTGAAGGGCAGCAGGACGTCGCCTGGGGCGAGCACGATGGTGCCGTCCACGCCGTCGTCGGCGCCGCCGGTGAACACGAACGCGGCGGGCCAGTGGTCCCAGCGGCCGGGCTGGTCGGTGTAGCCGTACTCGCTCATCGTCGGGTAGACGCCGAGCTCGTAGGTGACGTCCGTGCCGTGCGGGCTGGTGATCCGCATGGTCTGGGCCTTCACCAGTAGCTCGGCGCCGATCTCGACGCGCTCGCGCAGCTCGCGGGTGGGCATCAGGCGCGCCAGCAGCGGGGCGGGTTCGACGGCGGTGAGGATGCGGGTGCCGGCGTCCTGGATGGCGAACTGTTCCTTGCTGAACAGCAGGAACGTGAGGTCCACCAGCATGTCGGTGCGTTGCAGCGCCTCGACGGCGAGCGGGTTGGTGCCGAGTCCGGACTCACCGACCGCCCACGCGCCCGACGCGCTCGCAGGGGAGGGCAGCCGCAGGTGGAACGTGGCGGCGCCGAGCTTCTGCGCGGCCCACATGAAGGAGTCGGCGTAGTCGACGCGCTCGTCGCCGCGGGTGAGCACCGAGATCGTCTCGCCCTCGTGGACGCCGCTGAGCGTGAGCTGTTGCAGGCAGATGTCATTGAGCAGGTTGTGATCCATGGAGGCCTCCCGGCACCCGGCGGGGCAGTCGCTCGAATAGTCCGAACACTGACGATCCCCTGTCCGGGCGCCGAGGTCAAGGGGGAGCGGCTTCTCAGCCCTCCAGGAGCGCTGCTGCCCCGACGTGGTCGAAATGCAGGGCCCAGTCGCGCGGCGTCGCGTCGAAGCGGTGGTCCCGGACCGTGCGGTCGGCCCCCAGCGCCAGCAGCTCCCGCACCATGGCGACGTCGCCGTTGCCGGCCGCGTGGTGCAGGGCGGTCTCCCACGGCTGGTCGATCGGCAGGTCGGCCCTGGCGAGCGCGCTCACGTCGAACCCGAGCCCGACCAGCAACCGGATCGCGGGGACGTTGCCGAGCGCCGTGGCCCGCACGACGAGCCCGGGGTGCGCGTGGCGCGTCTGCTCCACCACGTCCGGATGGGTGGAGCGCAGCCGCTCGACGGCCGTGGCGTCGGCGGCCAGTGCGGCCGCCACGAGCGCATCGACCGGGCCGAACGCGGGTGCCGTGGCTCCCAGCTCGACCAGCAGCGCCGCGACGTCGGGGCGTCCGGTGAGGGCGGCGAGCTCCACCGCGGTGCGGCCGGTCCGCAGCCGCGCCGAGAGATCGACGCCGTGGGCGGCCAGCAGCCGGATCCGGTCGAGCATCCCGTGGGTCGTGGCCCAGCCGAGCTGGTCGCGCAGCATGCCCGCCGGGGTGTCGGTGGCATCGGGCATGCGGGCGTGCCACGGCCCGCCGTCGCCGGTGCCGAGGCCGTGGGCGAACAGCAGGCGCAGGTGGCGGTCGTCGGACTGGAACATGCGGTTGTAGAGGGCCTGGCCGTCGTTCGGGTCGGCACCCGCTTCCAGCAGGACCTCGGCGAGCGCGAGCCCGTGCGGATGCACCGGCTGGCCGCGGTCGCCGCCACCGAGGGCACCGGTGAGCACGGTGAACGGGGTAGGCAGGCCGTCGAACAGGAATCCGGCATCGGGATCGGCACCCGCGTCCAGCAGGAGCCGCGCGGTGTCGAGCACCGCGTCGAGCGTGACGTCCGGGTCGTGTCGCGCGTAGGCCAGGTGCATCAGCGGCGGCCACTGCTGCGGGCCGCCCACCGCGCCGGCGAGTGCGGGATCGGCTGCCAGCAGCACGCGCACCCGGTCCGCGTCCGCGCAGGCGGCTGCCACGTGGATGCCGGCTGCGGCGATCTCGGGTCGCTGTGCGAGCAGCATCCGGGCCGCCTCGGTGCGCTTCGGCTCGTCGACGGCGTAGGTGAGGCAGGCCAGGTCGAGGAAGGCCGCGGCGGGATCGGCACCGGTGGCGACGTCGCGGTGCACCCGCTGGAACTCCGCGACCACGGCGAGGTGGGCCACCAGTCGCGGCCAGCTCGGGAAGCGGTGCCGCCGGGCGATCACGAGCTGCGCGGCATGCAGCGGCAGCGGCCCGGCCGGTGGGTCCGGATGGTGGGCGGTGACGGCGGCGAGCGCGGTGTGGTCACCGGCACGCGCCGCGCGCTGCAGCTCGCGGGCCTGCTTGCGCAGCTGTTGCAGCGACGGCGTCGGGGGAAGGGGAACGGTGCTCACGCGGACTCCTCTCGGATGCCCGGGTCCGCTTCGGGCCGAGGGGAGTGGCGGCCACCGCACCTGCTGGACGTGCCGGCCGGGCTCTGCCCTTCCCGCGGACCGGGGGCGCGCCGCGCGCCGACATCGAGCCTACCGCGATGATGGCCCGGTGAGTGATCGGCAGCTGCCCCCGCGTCCCGTGATCGGCGTCCTGCACCCCGGTGCGATGGGTGCGTCCCTCGGTTCGGCGCTGAAACCGGCCGCCGGGGTCGTCATCTGGGCCGTGGCCGGCCGCGGGGACGCCACGGCCAAGCGCGCCGAGCTGGCCGACCTGGTGGGTGTGCCCGACGTCGCCGCGCTGGCCCGCCGGTCGGATGTGATCATCTCGATCTGCCCGCCGCATGCCGCCCGGCAGGTGGCCGGGGAGGTGGCGGCCGCACTGGCCGACCGCTCCGACCGCCCGATCTACGTCGACGCCAACGCGGTCGCACCGGCCACGGTCGTCGGCATCGGTGAGCTCCTGGGCTCCGACAACGTGGTGGACGGCGCCGTGATCGGCCCGCCCGGTTGGGAGCGCGGCCAGTCGGTGCTGTGGCTCGCGGGGGCCACGGCGCCGCTGGTGGCCGGGCTGTTCGCCGGGTCACCGTTCGAGGCGCGGGTGCTCGACGGGGGGCTCGGCGCGGCCAGCGGCCTGAAGGCGTGCTTCGCGCTGCAGAGCAAGGCCATGCCGGCGATCTGGCTGGCGATCGACGCGGCTGCGCGCGAGTTCGGGGTGGCCGACGCGCTGGGGGAGCAGTTGGCGCGCGACGGTGTCGACTATCCCGCGGTGGTGGCCGGGATCCGGTCCCGGACCGGTTCCCGGGCCTGGCGCTGGGTGGGGGAGATGGACGAGGCCGGGGCCGCGCTGGCGGCACTCGATCTCCCCGACGGCTTCTCCCGCGCCGCCGCGCGGATGTACGAGCGGCTCGCCGCGGAGCAGTGAGCAGGCCCGGGGAACAGGCTCGGGACATGGGGCCGCCGCCACACCGGAGGGGTTGGTGTGGCGGCGGCGGCTTTCGGCCGGCCCGGGCGGTCTCAGTCGCCGGTGGCCGGCGGGGAGTCGTGGGGTTGGATCTCCCAGCCCCGGTTGAGGCTGGTGTCCCAGCCGCGGTTGGCCGGCGCGGTGTCGGATGCCTGGGCGGTGGAGGCGAGACCGACGGCGGCTGCGCCCAGCACGACGACGGTGATGGCCACTGTGGCCACTGACTTGCGCTGCATGCGCACAGCTTGACGCCACCTCCACTGCCGGTCGCGTACTTCGCGCGGAAATCACCCGAAGGTGTCACTCTGCATCGCCTTGGGCGCGGAGGGTGACGACCGTCCGTAGGGAGACGTGCGTCCTTTCGGGTGCTCGTGGCATGTGCACTGTGGACCGGAAACCGTCCACAACGGTCCCGCGCCGGGCCTCAGCGACGGGCGCCGTACCAGGCGAGCAGCCCCGCCAGCAGGTCCTCGGCGAAGGCGCCGGGCTTGTCGGTGCGCAGCCGGCGAGCCGCGACGCCCCGCAGCCCGGCACCGGCGATGGCCGCCAGGGTGGCGGTGGACATCCCGATCACGGCCGGCAGTGCCGGGTCGTCGTCGTCGCGACGGGCCATCACACCCGCCGAGACGGCGCCGGCGGCGGCCCGGGCGAGCAGGGGGACGGTCTCGAGGCGACTGGGGGTGCCCGGTCTCTTGTCGCCGATGGCCTCGGCGATCGCGAGCAGCCCGAGCGCCACCGTGGCGGCGGGACTGCCCAGGCGCGGGGCGATGAGGCCCCGGTCGTTGCGGGCCGACGTCAGTGCGACCGCGGTGATCGCGGCGCTGCTGCGCGACCCGGAGGCGGCGCCGAGGGCGGCGGCGCGCAGCAGCGTGCCCGACGGCGCGGCCAGCACCGTCTCGCGGCCCTCGGCGACGCGGGACACCACGAGCAGCGTCTGGTGCGTCGTGACCCCGTAGGCGAGCTGGGGAACGGCGACGGCTGCCCAGTCGACCTCGCCCCAGCGGCGCGGGTTCAGCATCCGGCCCACGGTGCCCGGCCCCGCGGTGGCGATGAGGCCGGCGATGCCGAGCAGCGCGCCACCGGCTGCCGCGGGCAGCCGCACCCCGGCGGAGCGCAGCGCGCCCGCGGTGGCGCCGATCGCCGCGTCCGTGGCGGCGCTGACGGCCAGCCGGCGCAGTGCCGGGGGCCGCGCGGTCGCGCGGTCGCGCCGGGCGGGGTCGAGCAGCCCCGCCGCCAGCCGGGCACCCGTGCCCGCCGTGCCCGCGGCGATGCCGCGTGCCAGTGCCCGCCAGATCGTCGTCATCGGATGCCCTTCACCGTGCCGCCACCGTTGGCCGTGCCGCCACCGTTCATCGTCTCGCCAGCGCCGCGAGGAGCCGGTCGACGAACGCGACCTGACCGGCGACGAGTTTGCGACGAGCGGTGTCCGGGTCGAGCCACGCCGCCCTGTCGATCTCGGGGAAGGACTGCATCCGACCGGATCGGGGCGGCCACTCGAGCAGGAACTCGTTGCTGACGATGCGCTCGGCATCGAAGTCGCCCGCGGCCGCGAACACCGTGACGATCTTGCCACCGCGCTGGCGGACGGCACCGAGCTCGGCGAGCTCTCCGGCCGGTGGCGGGGAGCCCATCTCCTCGGTGAACTCCCGGACGGCAGCGGCGCGGGGATCCTCCTCGGGCCCGTGCTCGCCCTTCGGGATCGACCAGGCCCGCTCGTCCTTGCGCGCCCAGTAGGGCCCGCCCATGTGTCCGAGCAGCAGCTCGACCCCGCCGGCGCCGCTCGGATCGGGTCGGTGCAGCAACAGTCCCGCGCTCAGCACCGGTGCATCAGATCACAGGCCCGTCGCGGCGGTCGACGTCCTGCCGGGAGCTCATCCCTTGCGCTCGTCGCGCCAGGCGACCCAGTCCTTCAGGAGGCCGTAGTCGTAGTCCGGCCCGCTGACCCCCACGGTGAACAGCGATGCACCGGCGGCGACCAGCGCGTCGCCGACCGCCTCCGGGGCGGAGTTCACCGCGACCGAGCGCTCGATCTCCTGCGGTGCCCGCCCGACCGCGGCGCAGTGCTCGTCGAGGATGGCGCTCTTGCGGGTGAACGTGTCGAGGTCACCGAACCCGTGCCAGATCGTGGCGTGCTCAGCGGTGTAGCGCAGCGTCTTGCGCTCCCCGCCGCCGCCGATGAGGATCGGGATGTCGCGGGTGGGGGCGGGGTTGATCGTGGACCAGCGCGACCGGATGCGCGGCAGCGCCTCGGCGAGACCGGCGAGCCGGGTGCCGGGGGTGCCGAAGGAGTAGCCGTACTCGTCGTAGTCCCGCTCGAACCAGCCGGCCCCGATGCCGAGGACGAGCCGGCCGTCGCTGATGTGGTCGACCGTGCGGGCCATGTCGGCGAGCAGCTCGGGGTTGCGGTAGCTGTTGCACGTGACCAGCGCGCCGATCTCGACGTGGTCGGTGGACTCGGCCCACGCGCCGAGCATCGTCCAGCACTCGAAGTGCTTGCCGTCCGGCTCGCCCGAGAGCGGGAAGAAGTGGTCCCAGTTGAACACGATGTCGACGCCGGCGTCCTCGGCGCGGGCAACGGCGCGGCGGATCTGGGCGTAGTCGGCGTGCTGGGGCTGCACCTGGACGCCGATCCTGATGGCAGCGGAGGTCATGTCGTGATCTTGGCATGTGATCGACGGCATCCGCTCGGTCTGCCTCGACACGGTCGTGGCGGCGCCGGCGACCGGGCCGCAGCGGCACGCGACGGCGTGCCCTACCGTGAGGTCCGTGAGCACCTTCGGGCCCTACGAGCTGCAAGGACTGCTCGGTCGCGGGGGAATGGGCGAGGTGTACCGCGCCTTCGACAGCGAGCACCAGCGGGTCGTCGCCCTCAAGCTCCTGTCCGATCCCCTCTCCGGCGACCCGCGCTACGCGCAGCGCTTCCGCCGCGAGTCGCACGCCAGCGCGCGGTTGCGCGATCCGCACGTCATCCCGATCCACCGCTACGGCGAGATCGACGGCCGGCTGTTCCTCGACATGCGGCTGGTCGACGGGGTGGATCTCGCCCGCACGATCACCGGCGGTGGGTCGCTCGCTCCGGAGCGGGCCGTGGCCATCATCGAGCAGATCGCGCAGGCGCTGGATGCGGCCCACGCCGACGGGCTGGTGCACCGCGACGTGAAACCGTCCAACGTGCTGCTCACCGCCCAGGACTTCGTCTACCTCGTCGACTTCGGCATCGCCCACGCGATGGACGGCTCCGGGACGGGCGGTCGCGCGTCGCTGACCACCACCGGCACCGCGGTCGGGACGGTGGCCTACATGGCTCCGGAGCGGTTCGCCCCCGGCGAGCCCGGGCCGGCGGCGGACGTCTACTCGCTGGCGTGCGTGCTCTACGAGTGCCTCACCGGTGAGGTCCCGTTCCCCGTCGACGGGCTGCTCCCGGCGATCTACGCCCACGGGACGCGCCCGCCCCCGCGGCCGTCGCAGCATCGCCCGGAGCTGCCGGCGGGGCTCGACGCGGTGGTGGCCACCGGCATGGCGAAGCAGCCCGACGCGCGCTACCGCAGCGCCGGGGAGCTCGCCGCCGCGGCCCGCCGGGCGCTCGACGCGCCCCCATCTGCCGGGCGGGGCCCTTCCGGATCGGGCCCAGCCGGGCCGGGCCCGGGCGAGCAGACGCGTGACCTGCCGCTTGTTCCCCTGACCGCAGCGCTGCCCCTGATCGACATCGCCGCGATCGAGCAGCACGGTGCGGCACCGGCGGGCCGGGGCCGCGGCCGGCTGGTCGCGGGGATCGCCACGGTGCTCCTGGTGGTGGCGGCCGCCGTGGTCGTGGTGCTGCTCTCGCCATGGGCCGAGGCCCCCGCCCCGGTGGCCGTCGGGTTCCCGGCCGCGTTCGGGGGCCGCTGGTCGGGACAGCTGCAGCAGAGTGGCGGTGCCATTCCGGTGTTCGACGCCGAGGTCGTGATCACGCCGGGCAGCGACGTCGCCGGCGTGCGCTACCCCCAGCTGGGGTGTGCGGGCACGCTGCGGCTGAGCCCCGCGCAGCCGGGACCGTCGGACACGCTCGCCGCCGTCGAGGTGATCGACGAGGGCCCGTGCGGCAGCGACGTGCAGGTGCGCCTGCGGCGGCAGCCGTCCGGTGCGGTGCTGAGCTACGAGTTCAGTGGACCGGGATCGTCGGGTTCGGGGATGCTGCTCCGTTCCTGACCCCGTCGGCCGTCGCGCTGCGCGAGGCCGGGATCACCGGGACGGTGGTCGGTCCGACCGGCCCGTCCAGCATGCCGGGAATGGCATCGGCACGGACCGCCGGTGCGAAGTACCAGCCCTGACCGGTGTCGCAGCCCAGCGCCCGCAGCTGTTCGAGCTGCCCCTCGGTCTCCACGGACTCCGCCGTGACCGACAGGCCCAGCACGTGGGCCAGCTGGATGAGCAGCGCGGACACCTCGACGTCGAGTGCGTCGCCGCCCGCGGAGTCCTGGCCGGTGACGAACCGGCCGGCCAGCTTGAGGGCGTGCACCGGCAGGCTGCGCAGGTAGGCGAGGTTGGAGTACCCGGTGCCGAAGTCGTCGATGGCGATGCGGATGCCCATGCTCGCGATCCGGTGCAGCGTGTCGAGCGACTCGGCGGTGGTACCCATGACATCGCTCTCGGTGAGCTCGAGCTGCAGCGACCCGGCAGGCCACCCGGTGCTCTCCAGGATGCCCGCGATGTCCTCGACGACCCCGGGCTCCCGGACCTGTCGCGCGGCGAGGTTGACGCTGATGAGCAGCTGGTGTTCGGGGTTGGTGGCCGACCACTGCGCCGCCTGGCGGCACGCCTCGGTGAGCACCCAGCGGCCCAGCGGCACGATCAGGCCGGTCTCCTCGGCCAGCGGCACGAAGCGGTCGGGGCCGAGGCGCTCACCGCTGGGCAGCTGCCAGCGCACGAGCGCCTCGACGCCGATGACCTGCTGGTCCGACAGGCGCACGAGCGGCTGGTACTCCACCACGAACTCACCGTTGGCCAGTGCCTCGGGCATGCGGGCCGACAGCTCATAGCGGGCGATGTCGCGGCGGTGACGATCCGGGTCGAAGACGGCGTAGCGGTTGCGCCCGTCGAGCTTCGCCCAGTACAGGGTGGTGTCGGCCGCCTTCATCAGCGCGGCCGAGCCGATGCCGCCGTCGCCTGCCTGGACGATGCCGATGCTCGCCGACACCGCGATCCGGTGCCCGGCCACCTGCACCGGACGGCGCACGGCCGCCAGCGCGCGGCGGGCGACGTCGCGCATGACGGCGGCGACGGCGCCCGCGGTGACGGCCTCGGCGCGGGCGATGGTGCGCTCCACGTCCACGAGCACCACGAACTCGTCGCCGCCCATCCGCGCGACCAGGTGCCCGTCGCGGCCCAGCTCGTCGGAGAGCCGGGTGGCGATGGCGCGCAGCAGCTCGTCGCCGACGTCGTGGCCGAGGGTGTCGTTGACGGCCTTGAACCCGTCGATGTCGAGGTAGCAGACCCCCGCGGGGGCCGGGGCGTAGCCGTTGAGCAGGCCGGTGCCGGGGCGGGCGGTGTCGATGGCGGCGTCGAGCCGGTCGAAGAACATCGTGCGGTTGGGCAGCCCGGTCAGGGGGTCGTGCTGGGCCTGGTGGCGCAGCCGGTTCTCCAGGCGGTGCCGCTCGCCGATGTCCTCGACCAGCGCCAGGATGTAGCGGGGCTCGCCGCTGGGGTCCCTGATCAGCGACATCACCACGTCGGCGCGGACCGTGGAGCCGTCGACGTGGGAGTAGACCTTCTCGACCCGCACGTGGTCGACGGCGCCTGCCATCATGTCCTTGAGCATGCCGTTGTCGTCGGGGACGTCGAACGAGTCGATGCTGTGCCCCACCACGTCCTCGACGGCGTGGCCGAACATCGCACAGAGCGTGCGGTTGGCCTCCACGACGATGCCGGCGAGATCGATCACGACGATGCCGACCGCGGCATCGGCGAAGACCGCGGCGAAGCGGGCCTCGCTTCCCCAGCGCGCCTGCTCGGCCGCGGCGCGGGCCGCGAAGGCCGCTCCGCTGATGCGTTCCTGCTCCAGGCGCGTGCGCTCCTGCAGTGCCGTGGCGTAGCCGGCTGCGAGAGCGCCCGTGACGGCGGCCGCGTGGCCGGGGGCGAAGCCGGCACCGTGCAGGCCGTTGCCCAGAGCCTCGACCGTGCGCTCCAGCGACACCGGTTCGGTGAAGTGCAGCCCGACGAGCTCGGCACCGATCGCTGCCGGCACGGCCCGGTCGATCGCGGCACCGGCAGCGGGGTCCCCACCCACACCCGTGCGCAGCAGCCGGCGCACGAAGCCGAGGAGCTGCTCGCGCAGGGCGGCGTCGCCGAGCGCCACGTAACTGGTGCCCCACACGGCGTCGTGCCATGCGGTAGCGAGGCGTTCTGCCACGGTGTCCGCGGTCATCGTCTCGACCGCGTCCCCGGCAGTGCCGCCGCCTTCCGGAGCTGCCTCCATCGGCGTTGCCCTCCGCTCGATCCCCCCGGCACCCGCGAAAGCGAGTGATCTCGGAATCGGGACCATACCGGCAAGAAGGCGGGGCCGCGCGCCTTCGTGAGGATCTCCACCGGCGTGATGTGCGTGCTCAGCGCTGTTGCAAGCGCTTGCCCGCTCCGCGTGGAGTGATCACCAGGACCGGACGGGTCGAACCCGATCCGGCGCGGACCACGCGGCGGGCCGCCGACCCCGCGGCGCCGACCCGCCGCCGACCACGGTTTACAACTGTGCTGGTCACCGACTGTCCGATCGCGACGGACGCTAGCAGCGGGGAGGGGCCCGCGAGACGGGCGTCGCCGATCTCACCCGTGTGGGGCGCTGAGCTGCACGACGGGCACCGAGCGGCCGGTGGCGGCTGTCTGTTCAGTCCGGATCCGCAGGCCCCTGCTGGGGTTTGCGGCCGCCCCGGCGCATGTTGCCGGTGGTGGTGCGCCGGCCCGGGTCGATGAGGCGCTTCCACTTGGCCTGCGCGGCCTGCCGGCTCGAGAGCTGGGCCTGTACGGCGTCGGCGACCTGCGCCCACGTCATGCCGTCGGACCGGAGCCTGCGGACGAGGTCGCGCTCGTAGTAGTCGGCGAGGCGGCGCATCTCCTGGACCAGGGCGTACCAGGCGGCGGCGGCGTCGCGGGTGAGCCCGCCCTCGGCGCTGACCTCCTTGAGCCGGTCGAGCCGGGCGGTGACCGAGCGGTCGGGCCGGGTGATGGCGGGGTCGACGCGGTCCAGCCACTGCACCGCTTCCTCGTACTTCATACGTCAACGATACATTGACACCACCAGAACGTCAATCGTTCGTCGACCGACGACGGTGCAGCTGGGGGAGGGGGTGCCGCCGTCGGGCGTGAGGCGTCGCGGGGCGGCGATGCGCGCCGCGTCCAGGAGGTGCGGGCCCGCCGCGCCGACCAGCTCGCGACGCTGCGCTGGGGCGTGGCGTACGGGATCCCGGGCGCGGCGTACGCGTTCCTGCCCGACGCCGGGAGGGGAGAGGTGCTCAGCGATCTCGGCGCCCGCTTCGGGTCGGTGGCGGCCGGTCGCACGGGGGATCTTCCAGCAGCTGTCCTACGAGGAGCTGTCCCGGTTCTCCTACGGCGAGGCGCTGCGCCTGCTCGACCAGCTGCTCAGTACCCGCCGAGCGGCTCCACCGACGTGATCCAGACGACGGCACCGCCCTCCTCGTCGGACGCGGCGAGGTCGACCTCCGCGTTGATCGCCCAGTCGCGGTCGCCCGCGGGGTCGTCGAGCACCTGGCGCACCAGCCAGCGCTCGGGCTCCTCGGTGATGGTGATCAGTGCGGGGCCGCGGGCGTCGCCCGTGGTGCCGATCCGGTCGTGCTCGGCGTAGTAGGGCTCGAGCGCCTCGCGCCAGTCCTCCGCGTTCCAGCCGGCCGCCCCGTCGAGCTCGGCGAGCAGGTCCCAGCGCCGGAAGGCGGCCAGCTCGACGCGGCGGAACAGCGCGTTGCGCACCAGCACCCGGAAGGCGCGGACGTTGCGGGTGACCCCGGCCGGGCCCTGGTCGAGGCTGGGGGGTGCCACTTCCTCCGTGCCGGTGCCGGCACCCGCGGCGAGTGCCTCCCACTCGTCGAGCAGCGAGGAGTCGACCTGGCGGACGAGCTCGCCGAGCCACTCCTCGACGTCGGTGAGCTCCTCGGTCTTGGCCTCGTCGGGCACGGTCTGGCGCAGCGCCCGGTAGGTGTCGGCGAGGTAGCGCAGCACCAGGCCTTCCGAACGGGCCAGCTGGTAGTGCCCGACGTACTCGACGAACGTCATGGACCGCTCGAACATGTCGCGGGCCACGGACTTGGGGGAGAGCTTCGCGTCCTCCACCCACGGCGCGCCGCGGCGGTAGGTCTCCAGGGCCCCGTTGAGCAGCTCGTCGAGCGGCTTGGGCCAGCTGACCTCCTCCAGCAGCTGCATCCGCTCCTCGTACTCGATGCCCTCGGCCTTCATCGCCGCGACGGCCTCGCCCTTGGCCTTGCTCTGCTGGGCGTAGAGGACCTGGCGCGGGTCGTCGAGGGTCGCCTCGATCACCGAGAGCATGTCCATGGCGTAGGTCGGGGACTCGCGGTCGAGCAGCTCGAACGCGGCCAGCGCGAACGGCGAGAGCGGCTGGTTGAGGGCGAAGTCCAGCTGCAGGTCGCCGACGATGCGGACCCGGCGGCCCTCGGCGTCGGGCTCGGGGAGCTGCTCCACCACACCCGAGGCCAGCAGGGCGCGGTAGATCGCGATGGCCCGCAGGATGTGGCGGCGCTGGCGGGGGCGGGGCTCGTGGTTGTCCTCCAGGAGGTGGCGCATCGCCTGGAAGGCGTCGCCGGGGCGCGAGATCACGTTCAGCAGCATCGCGTGGGTGACGGCGAAGTGGCTGGTCAGCGCCTCGGGCTGGGCCAGCTGCAGCTTGCCGAAGCCCACCTCGGACCAGCCGACGAAACCCTCGGGCGCCTTCTTGCGCACGATCCGTTTCTTCTTCTTCTCGTCGTCACCGGCCCGGGCGATCAGCCGGGCGTTCTCCACCTCGTGGTCGGGGGCCTCGGCCACGACGGTGCCGACGGTGTCGTAGCCGGCGCGCCCGGCCCGGCCGGCGATCTGGTGGAACTCGCGGGCCTTGAGCGGGCGGGTGCGGGTGCCGTCGTACTTGGCGAGCGCGGTGAACAGGACGGTGCGGATCGGCACGTTGATGCCGACGCCGAGGGTGTCGGTGCCGCAGATGACACGGAGCAGGCCGGCCTGGGCGAGCGTCTCGACGAGGCGCCGGTAGCGGGGCAGCATGCCGGCGTGGTGCACGCCGATGCCGTGGCGCACCAGCCGCGAGAGCGTCTTGCCGAAGCCGGAGGTGAAGCGGAACCGGCCGATCAGATCGGCGATGGCCTGCTTGTCCTCCTTCGCCGTGACGTTGACGCTCATCAGGGACTGGGCCCGGTCCACCGCCGACTGCTGGGTGAAGTGCACGACGTACACCGGCGCCTGGTTGGTGGTGATCAGCTCGGCGATCGTGTCGTGGATGGGCGTGTAGACGTACTGGTAGAGCAGCGGCACGGGCCGGTCCACCGACGTGATGACGGCCGTCTCGCGGCCGGTGCGCCGGGTCAGGTCCTCCCGGAAGAACGAGACGTCGCCGAGCGTGGCGCTCATCAGCAGGAACTGCGCCTGCGGCAGCTCGATCAGCGGCACCTGCCAGGCCCACCCTCGGTCGGGGTCGGCGTAGAAGTGGAACTCGTCCATGACGACGGAGCCCACATCCGCGTCGCGGCCCGACCGCAGCGCGATGTTCGCGAGGATCTCGGCGGTGCAGCAGATGATCGGGGCCTGCTCGTTGACCGCCGCGTCGCCGGTGAGCATGCCGACCTTGTCGGCGCCGAAGACGTCGATGAGCGCGAAGAACTTCTCGCTGACCAGCGCCTTGATCGGCGCGGTGTAGAACGTGCGCTGCCCCCGCTGCAGCGCCGCGGCGTGGGCGCCGATGGCCACCAGTGACTTGCCGGAGCCGGTGGGTGTGGACAGGATGACGTTGCTGCCGGTGACGAGTTCCAGCAGCGCCTCCTCCTGCGCCGGGTACAGCGAGAGACCCTGCTCGTCGAAGGCCCAGTCGGTGAACGCCTCGACCAGCGCGTCGGGGTCGTCGGGGTGGGGTGGGAGGCGGTCGGTGAGCGTCATGGTGGTACTGATCGTCCCCCGTCGATGTCCGCTCGCCGAGTCCGGGGGACCTCGTGGCGGCTGGTGCGTGGTGGCGCCGCTACTGTCAGCGCTGTGACGGGGCGGTCGGCGTCGGACGGGCGGGTCGCTCGCGGGCCCGGCCATCTGCGCGAAACGGGTGCTCGCGGGCCCGTCGAACGTTCCGGGGTGCCCGAGCTCGTCGCGCCGATGCAGGTCTCCGCAGGGTCCGGGCAGCCCCCGACCGGTCCGGACTGGGTGGTGGAGCTCGCCTGGACGGGCCATCGCTGCATCGCCTACGTCGAACCGGGACGCCGCACCCGGCTGCTCTCCGCCAACGACGTGTCGATGACGGCCGCCTACCCCGAGCTGGACGCGCCGCTGCAGCGCCGGTCCCCGCCGCGGGGGATGATCCTCGACGGCACCCTGGTGGCCCGCGGTGAGGAGCACGCGCCGCGGGCTCGCCTGCTCAAGCGCCGCAGCGCCCGGTTCCGGCCCAACGAGCGCCACATCCGCAGCGTCCCGGTCGACTACCAGGTGGCGGATCTGCTCTGGCTCGACGGGCACTCCACGGTCGACCTGCCCTTCCGCGACCGCCGGTCGCTGCTCGAGGGTCTCGGCTTCGCCAGCGCCCCGATCTGGACGACGTCGCCGCTGCCGGTCTCCGAGCTGCCGTCGATGCTGGAGATCGCCGACGCGAAGGGCGTCGACGCGCTGCACGCCCGGCACCTCGGTTCGCGCTACCGGCCCGGTGGCCGGTCACCGCTGTGGTTGAAGGTGCCGGTCCCGCGCACCCGCCAGGTCGTCGTCGGTGGCTGGACACCCACCGACCCCGCGCGGCCCGACACCATCGCCAGCCTGCTGCTGGGGGTTCCGGGGGAGGACGGGAAGCTGCGCTACGTCGGGCGGGTCGGTGTCACCGGTGACCAGCGGCGGCAGGTGGCCGGCCTCGCGACGCTGCGCCGGTCGCGCTCGCCGTTCGCGGCCGGGGTGCCCGCCGACGCCGCGCGCCACGCGATCTGGGTGGATCCGCGGCTCACCGGCCTCGTGGAGTTCACCGGGTTCGTCGCGGGTTCGCGCCTCCGGCTGCCGCACTGGCGGGGGCTGGTCGATCCCGCGGGTGGACCGGCCGAGGTGGCGGTGGAGCGCATCGAGGTCACCGAGCACGGGTGGGCGCATGCCCCGCAGCCCCCGCCGCAGCGCCCGCTGGAGACGCCCGCGCCTGTCGTGGAGGCCGCACCGGCCGAGGTGGTGGCGGTCGTCGCGCCGGAAACCGTCGAGGAGCCGGGCCCGGCGGCCGCTCCCGCCGATCCTGCTCCCGTCGATTCCGGTGCGGTCGAGGCGCGGCGACTGGAGCAGCACTTCTTCTACAACTCGCTCAACACGATCGCCTCGCTGATCCGCACCGACCCGATGCGTGCGCGCGAGCTGCTGCTCGGGTTCGCCGACGTGTCGCGGGCCGCCGACCAGCCCGTCGACGCGTCGAGCACGCTGGCGCGCGAGATCGATGCCGTCCGCGGTTACCTGCAGCTCGAGCAGGTCCGGTTCGGCAAGCGGCTGCGCGTGGAGATCGACATCGCTCCCGACATCGCGGCCGCGCTCGGTGCGGGGATCGACACCGTGCCCGTGCCGCCCATGCGCCTGCTCGACGCCGTGCGCGAGGCCGTGCAGCGCGACATCGAACCGCGCCCGCAGGGCGGCGTCCTGACGGTGTCGGCCCGCGCCGTCGACGGCCGGTGCGAGCTGCGCGTGGTGGGTGGCGCCGGGGAGCCGGTGGTGATCGTGCTGCCCATGGCCGGGGCGGCGAGGCCGGCGTAGGGGATTTGGCCGCACCCCTCGGGCTGGCAGGTGTTCGGCATGTCTGGGCGTGATCTGGGCTTGTTGCGGTTCGGGGGGCCGGGGCTTGGGCTGCCACATGGTTCCGTGAGGCGCTCGGCAGGGGGAATGCGGCACCCGGCCCGAACAGCAACCCGAATCCCGATCCCCACAACGGCGGCTGCCCGCAGCGCTCAGCCCCCCACACCCCCGATGTCCGGATCCAGTGCTCCGGCTGTGCATCCTCGGTGTGAACATCTGACCACGGAGGTCGGCTGTGATCGCCGGTATCGGTACCGTTCGCGCATGCTCGGCCTCCCCGACGGCACCCGCGTGTGCCTCTTCGACCTCGACGGCGTCCTGACCGACACCGCCAGCGTGCATGCTGCTGCCTGGAAGCAGATGTTCGACGACTACCTCCGGGCCCGGACGGAGCGTGAGGGAACCCCGTTCCGCGAGTTCGACATCGCCGCCGACTACGGCCCGTACGTCGACGGGCGGCCGCGCCTCGACGGCACCCGGGAGTTCCTGCGCTCGCGCGGTATCGAGCTGCCCGATGGCGGCCCGGACGACGCCCCGGACGCCGAGACGATCTACGCGCTGTCGACCAGGAAGAACGACCTCGTCCAGGAGAAGATCGTCACCGTCGGCGTCACCGTCTACCCGGGGTCGGTGCGCTACCTGCATGCCGTGCGTGACGCCGGGCTCAAGACAGCCGTCGTGTCGTCGTCGGCCAACGCCGAGCAGGTGCTCGAGGTCGCCGGGATCGCCGACCTGATCGACCACCGCGTCGACGGGGTGAGCGCCAAGGAGCGCGGGCTGCCGGGCAAGCCGGCACCGGACACGTTCCTGGCCGCCGCGGCCGACCTGGGCGTCGACAAGGCCGATGCCGTGGTGTTCGAGGACGCGCTGGCAGGCGTCGAGTCGGGCCGGGCGGGTGGCTTCGGCTTCGTCGTGGGTGTCGACCGGGTCAGCCATGCCGCCGCCCTGCGCGAGCACGGGGCCGACGTCGTCGTGCAGGACCTCGCCGAACTGCTGGACCAGACCGATGGGAGCCACTCATGAGCCCGGACCCGGCACGTTCGTTCACCGTCGAGCCGTGGGTGGTGCGGGAGCCGAAGCTGGACATGGCCGCGATGGGCCAGGTCGAGTCGGTGTTCGCGCTGTCCAACGGGCACATCGGGCTGCGCGGCAACCTCGACGAGGGGGAGCCGCACGCCACCCCGGGCACGTACCTGAACTCGTTCTACGAGCGGCGGCCGCTGCCGTACGCCGAGGGTGGGTACGGGTATCCGGAGTCGGGCCAGACCATCATCAACGTCACCAACGGCAAGCTGATCCGGCTGCTGGTGGAGGACGAGCCGTTCGACCTGCGCTACGGCGACCTGCGCCGCCACGAGCGGGTGCTGGACCTGCGGGCGGGCACCCTGACGCGTGAGGTCGAGTGGGCCTCACCCGCCGGGCGCGCGGTGAAGGTCCGCAGTGTCCGGATGGTGTCGCTGACCCAGCGGGCGATCGCGGCCATCCGCTACGAGGTGGAGGTGCTCGATGCGCCCGCGCTGCTGGTGGTGCAGTCGGAGCTCGTCGCCAACGAGCAGCTCCCGGCCCGCGACGACGACGACCCGCGCGTCGAGGCCGCACTGACCGATCCGTTGCAGGCGGAGCAGAACGGCGTGCACGACCACGGGGCGTGGCTGATCCACCAGACCCGCCGCTCTGGGCTGCGGGTGGCCGCGGCGATGGATCACGAGGTCACCGGGCCCGAGGGCACCAAGACCTCGTCGGAGTCGACGGAGGACATCGGGCGCACCACCGTGATCGCGCGCCTGCAGCCCGGCGAGACGCTCACGATCGTGAAGTACCTGGCCTACGGCTGGTCCGCGCGCCGCTCCCAGCCTGCGCTGCACGACCAGGTCCGCGCCGCGCTGGCGGCGGCCCGCTACACGGGGTTCGACGGCCTCCTGGAGGAGCAGCGCCAGTACCTCGACGAGTTCTGGGCCACCGCCGACGTCGAGATCGACGGCGACGCGGAGCTGCAGCAGGCCGTGCGGGTCGCGGTGTTCCACGTCCTGCAGGCCGGGGCGCGGGCGGAGCGGCGCGCGATCGGGGCCAAGGGGCTGACCGGCGAGGGCTACGACGGGCACACGTTCTGGGACACCGAGACGTTCTGCCTGCCGGTGCTGTCGTTCCTGGCGCCCGAGGCCGCCGCGGACGCGCTGCGCTGGCGCCAGTCGATCCTGCCGCTGGCCCACGAGCGCGCCGAGCAGCTGGGCCTGTCGGGGGCGGCGTTCCCGTGGCGCACCATCCGCGGGCAGGAATGCTCGGGGTACTGGCCCGCGGGAACGGCGGCGTTCCACATCAACGCCGACATCGCCGACGCCGTCCGCCGCCACGTCGCCGCCACCGGCGACGTCGAGTTCGAACGCGACACCGGCCTGGAGTTGCTGGTGGCCACGGCGCGCCTGTGGCGCTCGCTGGGCCACCACGACCAGTCCGGCCAGTTCCGCATCGACGGTGTCACCGGTCCGGACGAGTACACGGCGGTGGTGGACAACAACGTCTACACGAACCTGATGGCGCAGCTGAACCTGCGCGTGGCCGCCGATACCGCGGCGCGCCACAGCCGGGCCGCGGCCCGGCTGGGCGTCAACGCGGAGGAGATGGCGTCGTGGCGCGACGCCGCGAAGTCGATGCGGATCCCGTTCGACGAGGTCCTCGGGGTGCACCCGCAGTCGGAAGGTTTCACCGACCACCAGGTGTGGGACTTCGAGCACACGCCACCCGAGAAGTACCCGCTGTTGCTCAACGTCCCGTACTTCGACCTGTACCGGAAGCAGGTCTCGAAGCAGGCGGACCTGGTGCTGGCGATGCAGCTGCGCCCGGATGCATTCACCCCGGAGCAGATGCAGCGCAACTTCGCCTACTACGAGGGCATCACGGTGCGGGACTCGTCGCTCTCGGCGTGCACGCAGGCGGTCGTGGCGGCGTGGACGGGGCACCTGGACCTCGCGTTCGACTACCTCGCCGAGGCCGCGCTGGTGGATCTGAACGACCTGGCAGGCAACTCCGACCACGGCGTGCACATCGCGTCGATGGCCGGGACGTGGACGGCGGTCGTGTCCGGGTTCGGCGGGATGCGGTGCGACGCGACGGGCCTGCGGTTCGCACCGCGGCTGCCCCCGGCGCTGTCGCGGATCGCGTTCGGCCTGCTGTGGCAGGGCCGGCAGCTGCGGGTGGAGATCCGGCAGGACGAGGCCGACTACACGCTCGTCTCCGGGCCACCGATGCGCCTGCAGCACTACGACGAGCCCCTCGCACTGGCGGAGAAGCCGGTCACCCGCCACGTGCCAGCAGCGGAGCCCGTGGAGCCCGTCGAGCAGCCGTTCGGCCGGGCCCCGAAGGCCCGCCACCCCGGGAGCTGATCGACGCCGTCGGTGGGGACGTGACGGCGAACACGCACGGTTGGGCCGCGGCACTGCAGCACCGCAACGGTCCGCTGGTACGTTCACAAGTCGCTTCTCCACCAGTCCGGCAGCGCGAAGGTGATCAGCAGGTGTCCAACAAGACGTCCCCCGCGCCGAACGACAGCTCCGCGGATGCCGGGGACGGGATCGAGAACGAGCGTGCCTACGTCGGCATGCTCTACGGCAAGCTCGACGACCGTCGCGAGGAGACGGCACGGCGTCTGCACGGCGTGCTGCACGACGAGACGGTCGGCACCCCGCAGGCGCTGACCGAGCGTGACGCCGCCGCGGCGATGTACACCGACCGGCTCACGGCGTTGCGTGCCGCCGAGCAGGGGCTGGCGTTCGGGCGGCTCGACGCCGTCGACGAGCCCGACGGCTCGCCCGGTGAGCGCAGCTACATCGGGCGGCTGGGCCTGCTCGACGAGGACAACGAGTACGAGCCGCTGTTGATGGACTGGCGCGCGCCCGCCTCACGGCCGTTCTACACGGCCACCGCGGCCAACCCGGACGGCATCCGGCGGCGCCGTCACCTGCGCACCCGGCGTCGTGAGGTCACCGCCATCGACGACGAGGTGCTCGACCTCGACGACGCCGGCGCCATCGGCCAGGCCAGCGGGCTCACCAGCGAGGCGGCGCTGCTGGCCGCCGTCGGTGCCAACCGCACCGGGCGCATGTCCGACATCGTCGCCACGATCCAGTCCGAGCAGGACGCGATCATCCGCTCGAAGCCCTCGGGCGTGCTCGTGGTCCAGGGCGGCCCGGGCACGGGCAAGACGGCCGTGGCGCTGCACCGTGCCGCCTACCTGCTCTACACCCACCGCGACCGGCTGGCGCGCCGCGGCGTGCTCGTCGTCGGTCCCAACCCGACGTTCCTGAGCTACATCGGCCAGGTGCTGCCGTCGCTTGGCGAGACCAGCGTGGTGCTGGGCACGGTGGGCCAGCTGTTCCCGGGGCTGGACGCGCGGCGCCCGGAGCCCGTCGCGGTCGCGGAGGTCAAGGGCCGCTCCGAGATGGCGGCCGTCATCGCCGCGGCCGTGCGCGAGCGGGAGGAGCTGCCGCGCCGGCCCGTGCGGATGGTGGTGGACGGGCAGGAGATCCGGCTCGACCGCGACGTCGTCAACACGGCCCGCACCCGGGCCCGGCGTTCGCGCAAGCCGCACAACGCCGGCAAGCGCATCTTCCACAAGGAGGCCATCCGGCTGCTGGCCGAGCAGGTGGCCCGCACGCTGGGGGGCAACTCCAGCGGGCGCAACCTGCTCGACTCCGGCGACCTCGCCGACATCCGCGAGGAGCTCGGCGAGAGCCGCGAGCTCGCGCGCGAGCTGAACAAGCTCTGGCCGACGCTCTCGGCCGAGGACCTGCTCACCGACCTCTACTCCGACGCCCGCCGGCTCAACGCGGTGGCCCGGCGACTGCCTGCGGCCGACCGCCAGCTGCTGCTCCGGGAGCGTCCCGCCGCGGGCACCGCGCCGGGCCGGGTCTGGTCGCCCGCCGACGTCCCGCTGCTCGACGAGGCGGCCGAGCTGCTCGGCGACGACGGTGCCGAGCAGGCCGCGAGGGAGGCCGCCGCGCTGCGCGAGGAGGTCCTCTACGCGCAGGGCGTGCTCGACGTGCTCGACCTGGAGGAGGACCTCGACGAGGACCTGCTGCGGGCAGGGGACATCATCGACGCCGACCGGCTGGCCGAGCGCCAGCAGGTGCGCACCTTCGAGTCCACCGCCGACCGGGCCGCCAACGACCGGGAGTGGACGTTCGGGCACGTGATCGTCGACGAGGCGCAGGAGCTCTCGGCGATGGCCTGGCGGTTGATCATGCGCCGGTGCCCGAGCCGCTCGATGACGATCGTCGGCGACATCGCGCAGACCGGCGATCTGGCCGGCGCGTCGTCGTGGGGTCAGATGCTCGCGCCCTACGTCGCCAACCGGTGGCGCCTCGAGCAGCTCACGGTCAACTACCGCACGCCGTCGGAGATCGCCGACGTCGCCGACGACGTGCTGGCCGTCATCGAACCGGGCCTCGCGGCGCCGAGCTCGGTGCGCAGCACCGGGGTCCCGCCCCGCGCGGTGGCGGTGGAACCCGGAGCGCTCGTCGACGCCGTCGCGAAGGTCGTGGCCGAGGAGTCCGGGGCGATCGGGGAGGGGCGCACCGCGGTGCTGGTACCGCAGTCGCACCTGGCCGAGCTGCGCGAACGCCTCGGTGGCACCCCGGCTCCGGGGTCCGACACCGACGTCGACCTGGAGGCGGCGGTGGTGGTGCTGCCGATCACCGCGGCCAAGGGCCTGGAGTTCGATGCCGTGGTGGTCGTGGAGCCCGCCGATGTGCTGGCCGAGAGCCCGCGTGGCGCCAACGACCTCTATGTGGCGTTGACCCGCGCCACGCAGCGGCTCGCGGTGGTCCACGCCCAGCCGCTGCCGGCGATGCTGCACCGCCTGAGCTAGCTCGCTCGCACACACTCGCGGGGCACCGCACACACCGTGTGCGGTGTGTGCGGTGGCGCGGCGGTGTGTGCGAGCGGGGCTACTGCGGGGTGACGTAGGCCCCGGAGATCCCACCGTCCACCAGGAAGGTGGAGGCGGTGATGAAGCTGGCGTCGTCGCTGGCCAGGAACGCCACGGTGGCGGCGATCTCGTCGGGCCGGGCGAAGCGGCCCATCGGGATGTGCACCAGCCGGCGCTGTGCGCGCTCGGGGTCGGCGGCGAAGAGCTCCTGCAGCAGGGGAGTGTCGACCGGCCCGGGGCACAGCGCGTTGACCCGGATGTTCTCCCGGGCGAACTGGACGCCCAGCTCCCGTGACATCGCCAGCACCCCGCCCTTGGACGCGGTGTAGGAGATCTGCGAGGTCGCGGCGCCCATCACGGCCACGAACGACGCGGTGTTGACGATCGAGCCGCCACCCTGGCGCTGCATGTACGGGATGGCCGCCTTGCAGCACAGGTACACCGAGGTCAGGTTGACCTCCTGCACGCGCCGCCAGGCGTCGAGCCCGGTGGTGAGGATGGAGTCGTCGTCGGGCGGGGAGATGCCGGCGTTGTTGAACGCCACGTCGACCGAGCCGTAGGCCTGCGCCGCCGCCGCGTAGAGCGCCTCGACGTCGGTCTCCGACGTCACGTCCGTGCGGACGTGGAGCCCGCCGACCTCGTCGGCCGCGGCCTTGCCGGTGGTGTCGTCGATGTCGGCGACCACGACCTTGGCACCCTCGCTGGCCAGCCGCCGTGCGGTGGCGAGCCCGATGCCGGACCCGCCGCCGGTGATCACGGCGACCTTCCCGTCGAACCTCACGCTGTCTCCCTCGTCCTGGATGGGGATGCGGCTGCGGCGAGTGCCGTGAACAGCCGCGGATCGTCCTGCTCCGGATGCCACTGGACGCCGACGACGAACGTGGTTCCGGAGTGTTCGACGGCTTCGATGGTGCCGTCGCCCGCGCGCCCGGTGACGACCAGGCCCTCGGCGAGGCGCGAGATCGCCTGGTGGTGGTGGCAGCGCCCGGCGACCGCCGGACCGAGCGCGGTACCGACGACGGTGTCGGGGTCGAGCGTGATGGTCGTGGTGCCGAACACGCCCGGCGCCGGGTTGTGCCCGGTGTGGCCGACGACGTCGGGGACGTGCTGCTCGAGCGTGCCGCCCAGGCCGGTGTTGAGGATCTGCATCCCGCGACACACGGCCAGTACCGGCTTGCCGAGCTCCAACGCCCTGGCCAGCACCGCGAGCTCCGCCGCGTCGCGCTCGGGGCGGGGGGCGCCGGTGGTCGGCAGCGGGTCGGCCCCATAGCGGTGCGGGGCGACGTCGGGTCCGCCGGTGAGCACCACGGCGTCGAGCCGCTCCACGGCATCGGCGGACTCGACCAGCGGGGGCAGCAGCACGGGAAGGGCGCCCGCGGCGACGATCTGGTCGGTGTAGGTGCGGGGGAGCAGCACCGCCGCGAGGTCCCAGACCCCGAACGCGGCCCGCTCGCCGTACGCGGTCAGGCCGATCAGTGGCTTGCGAGGCCGCGAGCTAGAGCCGTTCGAACCCACGCTTGCGCTCCCAGTCGGTGACGGCGGCGTCGAACGCGGAGAGCTCCACCCGCGCCGCATTGCTGTAGTGCTCGACAACCTCCTGCCCGAACGCGTCCACAGCGACGGTGGACGCGGCGAACAGCTCGGCAGCCTCCCGCAGCGTGGACGGCACGCGTGGTGCGTCGGAGGTGTAGGCGTTGCCCTCCAGCGGCGGACCCAGCGGCAGCTCGTTCTCGATGCCGTGCAGGCCGGCGGCGATGAGCGCCGCGACGCCGAGGTAGGGGTTCATGTCGCCGCCGGGCACCCGGTTCTCCACGCGCAGCCCCGGCCCGTGGCCGACGACCCGCAGGGAGCAGGAGCGGTTGTCCAGGCCCCACGCGACGGCCGTCGGGGCGAAGCTGCCCTCGGCGTAGCGCTTGTAGGAGTTGATGTTGGGCGCGAAGAGGTAGGTGAGCTCGCGCAGGCAGGCCTGTTGGCCGGCCACGAAGCTGGCGAACAGCGGCGAGAAGCCATGCTCCCCGTCCCCGGCGAACACGGCGCCGTGTTCGGGGGAGCGCAACGAGATGTGGATGTGGCACGAGTTGCCCTCGCGCTCGTCGTACTTCGCCATGAACGACAGCGCCATGCCGGCCTGGTCCGCGATCTCCTTGGCGCCGGTCTTGTAGATCGAGTGGTTGTCGCAGGTGGTGAGGGCGTCGCTGTAGCGGAACGCGATCTCGTGCTGCCCGAGGTTGCACTCGCCCTTGGCCGACTCGACGATCATGCCGGCGCCGGTCATGCCGTTGCGGATGCGCCGCAGCAGCGGCTCGACCCGGGACGTGCCGAGTATCGAGTAGTCCACGTTGTAGAGGTTGGCGGGCTCCAGGTTCTGGTAGCCCTTGCGCAGCGCCGTGTCGAACGAGTCGGCGAACAGGTTGAACTCGAGCTCGGTGCCGACGTCGGCCACCAGGCCGTGCTCGGCGAGGCGGTCGAGCTGGCCCTTGAGGATCTGGCGCGGCGAGGCCACGACCGGGGAGCCGTCGGCCCACAGCGCGTCGCACAGCACCAGCGCGGTGGCCTCGTGCCAAGGCACCATGCGCAGCGTCGCCATGTCGGGGCGCAGCACGAAGTCGCCGTAGCCGCGCTCCCAGCTCGACATGGCGTAGCCCGGCACCGTGTTCATCTCGACGTCGACGGCGAGCAGGTAGTTGCAGGCCTCCGACGCGTGCGGCACGACCTCGTCGAGGAAGAACTGGGCGTCGGTGCGCTTGCCCTGCAGCCGCCCCTGCATGTCGGTGAACACCACGAGCACCGTGTCGATCGTGCCTTCCCCGACGTGCACGCGCAGCTGCTCCAGGCTCAGCATTCCGCGCAGCGCCCTCACTCGCTCACCTCGGTGCCCATGTCGTCGTCCCTCCACGAGTAGGAACGCCCGGCAGGCTGATCGCCTGCCGGGCGTCATCGCCGCGACGCTACCTCGGACGCGTCCGCGGGTGGCTGATCAGGTCGCTTCCGCCTCGAGCTGCTGCTCGATGCTCCTGAGCTCCTCGGCGCTGCCGGCCTCGCGGACGGGACCGGTGAACCACTTCTTCGCCGAGATCAGGTACCAGCCGCCGAAGCCGATCAGCGCGGCGCCGACCGTGATCGGCGCGTAGTTGAGGGCCTCCCAGCTGAACTCGGCGCTCCACGGCACGCTCTTCGGTGTGGTCGGCATCAGGAACAGGATGCAGACGATGCCGATCCAGATCACCGAGAGCGGCGCGATCCACTTGTAGTGCCTGCCGAGGCTCCAGGCGCCGTGCTCGAACGAGTCGCCCGCCTTGATGCGCAGGATGATCGGCAGCGCGAACGCGATGTAGAGCCCGATCACGGCGATCGACGTGCCCACCTGGTAGCCGATGATCCCGTTGGCGAGCGTCGGGATCATCAGCGCCCACGACAGCGCGGCGATGATGATCACGGCGTTGACCGGGACGCGGTTGGCCGCCACCTTGCGCCAGGTCTTCGAGAACGGCACGGCCCCGTCGCGGGAGAACGCGAACAGCATGCGCGAGGCGGCCGTGACCGACGCGGTGCCGCAGAAGAACTGCGCGATCACCGCGATCAGCAGCAGGAACTCGGCGAGCGTGTCACCCAGCGACGACGTCCAGATGTAGACCACGGCGTTGGCGCCCGCCGCGGTGGTGCCGTTGATGTCGGTGACGGCGAAGGTGATGGCGACCAGCAGGACGAACCCGAAGACCACCGAGGCCACGACGGCCATGACCATGCCGATGGCCGCGGTGCGCGACGCGGACCGGGTCTCCTCGCTCATGTGCGCCGAGGCGTCGTACCCGGTGACGGTGTACTGCGCCATGAGCAGCCCGATGCCGAAGACGAACCAGAAGGAGATCTGGCCGAAACCGTCACCGCCGAACCCGGAGTTGTTGATCGTCTGGCCGAACACGAAGCCGACCGACTGGTGGTGCTCCGGCACGATCGCGAGTACCACGACGATGACGGCCACACCGACCATGTGCCACCAGGCGGAGATCGTGTTGAGCTTGCCGAGCAGGTTGACGCCCAGCAGGTTGATCGCCAGGTGCAGCGCCATGATCACGGTGAAGGTGATGAAGATGGCGCCGGTGTCGGTGCCGATCACGTCGGGCAGCCACAGGTTCAGCAGCGCGGTCGTGAACGTCGCCGCGCCGTAGTCGATGGCCGCGGTGACGGCGATCTGGCCCACCAGGTTGAACCAGCCGGTGAACCAGCCCCACGCGGGCCCACCCAGCTTGGACGCCCAGAAGTAGAGGGCACCTGCGGTCGGCATCGCGGAGGCGATCTCACCCATGGCCAGCGCCACCAGCACGCAGAAGGCGCCGACGAGCAGCCAGCCCCAGGTGATCGCGACCGGGCCGCCGTTGTTCCACGCGATCGAGTAGGAGGTCAGGCAGCCGGCGAGGATCGAGATGATGGTGAACGAGATGGCGAAGTTCGAGAACCCGCCCATCTCGCGGTAGAGCACCTGGGCGTAGCCCAGGCGGTGCAGGAGGGCCTCGTCGCTCTCGGCGGCGGACGTGTCGTTGGCGGCCATGGTGCCTCTCCGGATCAGTCGGCTCGCCGGGCCGTCACGAGCAGGTGCTCGAGATCGTCCCCGTCGAACTCTGCGATGGCGCGGTCGTACTTCTCCATCCCCCACGACCAGAAGTCGAACTCGATCGGACTCGAGCCCTCCTGGATCGACGCCCACGCCGTCCAGCCGTACTTCGCGACGAGCCCGAACAGTCGCGCCCGTGCCACCTGGGACGGGCGTGGGCGCCCGAAGTAGGCCGTGACGAGCACGTCGAGCAGGGGGTTCGGCAACGCGGCCTCGCTCCAGATGTTGCCCAGTTCGAAGCAGGGATCGTTGTTGCCGGAGTACTCGTAGTCGATGATGCGGACCCGTTCGCCATCGTCGAGCAGGTTGGCGGCGAGCAGGTCGTTGTTGCACGGCACCGTGTGCGTGCGCGGCCCGAGCGCCTGCCGGATCCGCTCGACGACGGGGGCGAACTCGTCGTAGCGGGGTGGCAGGCGGAAGCCGTGCTCGGCGACGATGCCGCGGTAACGCTGTGTGACGGCGAACATGTCGAACTCGCCGCTGAACCGTGGACCGGCGTGCAGCTGCCGGCATGCGGCAGCCACCCGTCCGAGTACCGCGTGATCATGCAGGTCGTCGTCGGTGAGCGTGCGTCCGGGCACGAACTCGACGGCGATCCCTTCTCCCGGGCGGTAGTGCAGGACCCGGGGACCGACCCCGGAGGCGGCCGCCGCCACGGAGTTGACGTGCTCCTGATCGCGGTCGATGCCCAGCAGGGAGGGCCCGCCCGCGGGGATGCGCACCACGGCGGTGCCCGTGGCGTTGGTGACCTTGAGGTTGCGGTTGGTGAGCCCGCCGGGCAGGTCGACGACGGTGCGCGGACGTCGTGCGGTGGCAGCGATGGAGTCGAGGAGTGCGTCGATCCCGGCGTCGGTGCCGGTGCCTGATCCGGGCTCGGTCTCGGGGCCGAGTGCCGTGGCCGGGTACTCCATCGGTGCAGGGTATGGCTCGCGCCACGAACGGTCTAGACCGTAGGCTCGAGCCATGGTGGACGTGCTCCCCGACCGAGCCCGAATCGTGATCATCGGAGGTGGGGTCGGCGGTGCGAGCGTCGCACATCACCTCGCCGAACGGGGTGAGACCGACGTCCTGCTGATCGAACGCTCCGAGCTCACCAGCGGCTCCACGTTCCACTCGGCGGGCCTCGTCGGGCAGCTGCGGTCCGATCCCGCCCTCACCCGGATGAACGTCTGGTCGGCGCAGCTGTACCGGGAGCTGGAGCGCACCGAGCACGCGCCGGGCTGGGTGGGGTCGGGCTCGATCAAGCTCGCGTCCTCGCCGCAGCGGCTGGAGGAGATCCGCCGCCAGCACGGATGGGCGCAGCGGGCCGGCCTGCCGCTGGAGCTGATCTCGGCGGAGCAGGCCCGCGACCTGTTCCCGCTCATCAGCATCGAGGGCGTGCTCGGCGCCGCGTACACGCCCACCGACGGCCAGGTCGACCCGGCGCGGCTGTGCTACGCGCTCGCCGCGATGGCGCGCAAGGCGGGGGTCACGATCGCGCAGCAGACGCGCGTGACCGCGATCACCACGGTGGCGGGCGCGCAGGGCCGTCGCATCACCGGCGTCCGTACCGATCGTGGCGACGTCGAGTGCGACGTGGTGGTGGACTGCGGCGGGATGTTCGCCGCGGAGATCGCGCGGCTGGTCGACGTCCGGATCCCGGTGGTGCCGATGTCGCACCAGTACGTGGTGACGGCGCCGCTGCCGGCCGGCTCGCTGCCCGCCGGCCGGACGCTGCCCTCGCTGCGCGACCCGGACCTGCTCGTCTACTACCGCCAGGAGATCGACGGGCTGGTGATGGGTGGCTACGAACGCGACTCCGCGCCGTGGACCGCGTCGGCCACCTCCTACGACGCCGTGCCGGCCGACTTCAACGGCAAGCTGCTGGCGCCCGACTGGGACCGTTTCACCGAGATCGTCGAGAACGCGCAGGTCCGGGTGCCGGTACTGGCCGAGGTCGGCGTGGCCAGCATGATCAACGGGCCGGAGGCGTTCACCCCCGACAACGAGTTCTGCCTCGGCGAGACCGAGGTGGCCGGGTTCTTCGTCGCCGCCGGGTTCTGCGCGCACGGCATCGCGGGCGCAGGCGGCATCGGACAGGTGCTGGCCGCGTGGATCCTGGACGGCGATCCCGGCATGGACCTGTGGCACATGGACGTGCGTCGCTTCGGCGCGCACTATCGCTCGCCGGGCTACACCCTGGCGCGCACCGTCGAGAACTACGAGAGCTACTACGACATCCGCTACCCGGCAGCGGAACGCACCGCCGGCCGCCCGCTGCGCACCTCACCCGCCTACCCGTGGCACGCCGCCAACGGCGCGGTGTTCGGGGAGAAGGCGGGCTGGGAGCGCGTCAACCACTACTCCGCGCTGCCCGCTGGCCGGGGGGGCGGCGAGGCGCTGCGCCCCGGCGGCTGGGCCGGGCGGCACTGGTCGCCGTGCGTCGAGACCGAGCACGTCGCCGTCCGCGAGGCGGCCGGGATCTTCGACGAGACGTCCTTCTCGAAGATCGAGATCACGGGTGCGGGCGCGGCAGCGTTCGTCGCGCACGTCTTCGCGGGTGACCTGGACCGTCCGCCCGGTGCGGTCGTCTACACCCAGGCGCTCAACGAGCGCGGTGGCATCGAGTGCGACGTCACCGTCACGCGGGTGGGTGCGGCCGAGTTCATGGTGGTCACCGGCACGGCGTTCGGGCAGCACGACATCGGCTGGCTGCGCCGACAGGCCCGGCTCACCGGCGCCGACGTCCGGATCGTCGATGTCACCGGTGCCTGGGCCTGCTTCGGGATCTGGGGCCCGCAGGCGCGCGAGCTGCTCGCCCCGCTCACCCCGGCGTCGCTGGCCAACGCCGACTTCCCCTACCCGTCGATGCGTGAGATCACCGTCGGCGACGTCCCGGTGCGGGCGCTGCGGGTGACGTTCGTGGGGGAGCTGGGCTGGGAGCTGTACTGCTCCACCGAGTACGGCGCGGCGCTGTGGCGCACGCTGGCCGCCACCGGTGCCCGCCCTGGCGGCTACCGCGCGATCGACAGCCTGCGCCTGGAGAAGGGCTACCGGGTCTGGAGCGGCGACATCGGCCCCGAGACCACCCCCGACGAGGCCGGGCTCGCCTTCGCGGTGCGCCCGCTGTCGGGTGCGGGCGACTTCGTCGGCCGCGCGGCGCTGGAGCGCCACCGCGCCGCCGGGATCACGCGCCGCCTGCGCTGCCTCGTGCTCGACGACCCGCGGGCGGTGGCACTGGGCGGGGAGCCCGTCCGGGTGGACGGGAGCGACGTGGTGGCACAGGTGCGCACCGGTGGATACGGCTACACGGTGGCGCGCTCGATCGCCTACGCCTACCTCCCGGCGGGTGCGGCGGCGTTCGGCGGGCGCGTCGAGGTGGCCGTGGACGGCACGTGGATCGGCGCCGAGGTGGCCCGCAGCCCGCTCTACGACCCGAAGGCGGAGCGGGTGAAGGCCTGAGCTTCCCGGCCCGCTACTTCGCCACGCAGATCTGGGTGGTGGCGGCCGTGAGGTCCTTGATGTTCTTCTCGATCTCGGGGCTGACCTTGGCCAGCACCACGTCACCGCGCCCGACCATGCGGTAGTCGCGCGAGACGGTGGCGAGCCCGGCCTTGAGCTCCGGCGGTGCCACGGCGGCGACCTTGTCGTAGGCATCGGCGACGTTGAGGAAGTCGATCGCCGCCAGCTTGGGCTTGCTGGTGATCTGCTTGGTCTGCACCCCGAGCTGCGCGATGGCGCTGCAGAACGCCGCGTTGGGAGACGTGGTGGGCGCGGCGGCAGAGGACGCCCCGCCGGCGGCGAGCGGGTTGCCGGCTGTCGTGGCCGCGCCACAGCCGGCGGTCAGCGCCAGCGCGAGCGGGACGAGCGCGGTGGCGGCCAGCACGTGGCGCGGCATGCGGGAACGAGACATGGGTGCCTCCGGGAGGTCGGCCCGCGCCGGGGAGTCGCGCGGCATCGGCGAACATCGTGTCAGCGCGCTGTCGCGGAGCCCGCAGGGGGATCACCAACGGTGACCGTCGGGCGCGGGCGGATCAGCCGGACGGGTGCGCCTATTCCTCGACGCTCAATCCTCTGCGAGCGTGTCGAGCACGCCCTGACCGTACTTCGCGAGCTTGTTCTCGCCCACCCCGCTGACGGTGCCCAGCTCGGCCAGCGACGAGGGCGCCCGCGTGGCGATCTCGCGCAGGGTGGCGTCGTGGAAGATCACGTAGGCCGGCACGCCCTGTTCCTTGGCCGTGGCACCCCGCCACGCCCGCAGGCGCTCGAACACCGGCGCGGCGCCCGCCGGGAGCTCCACCTGCGGCGCCTTCGACGACCGGGTGCGGGAGCGGGCGGTCTTCTCCGGATCGCGGCGCAGCCGCACCTCCTGCTCGCCCCGCATCACGACGCGGCCGGGCTCGGTGAGCACGAACGTCTGGTAGGTGCCCTCGACCGCGAGCAGGCCCTGCGCGAGCATCTGGCGCACCACCCCGCGCCACTCGCCCTCGGCGAGCTCGGTGCCCACCCCGAACACCGTGAGCGAGTGGTGGTCGAACTGCTCGACCTTGGGGGTGCGCTTGCCCAGCAGGATGTCGACGATCTGCCCCGCCCCGAACTTCTGGCCGCGCTCGCGGTCGAGCCGGAAGACCGTGGAGAGCACCTTCTGGGCTGCCACGGTGCCGTCCCACGACTCGGGTGGCGACAGGCACGTGTCGCAGTTGCCGCACGCCTCGCCGCGCTGGCCGAAGTAGTTGAGCAGCTGCACGCGCCGGCACGAGACCGTCTCGCACAGCGCGAGCATCGCGTCGAGGTGCTGGCCCAGCCGCTGGCGGTGAGCCCGGTCGCCCTCGGACTCGTTGATCATCTTGCGCTGCTGCACGACGTCGGAGAGGCCGTAGGCCAGCCACGCGGTGGAGGGCTGCCCGTCGCGGCCCGCGCGGCCCGTCTCCTGGTAGTAGCCCTCCACGGACTTCGGCAGGTCGAGGTGGGCGACGAACCGCACGTCGGGCTTGTCGATGCCCATGCCGAACGCGATGGTGGCGACCATGACGATGCCGTCCTCGCGCAGGAACCGCGACTGGTTGCGCGCGCGGACCCGCGTGTCGAGGCCCGCGTGGTAGGGCAGCGCGGTGATGCCCTGCGTGACGAGGAACTCGGCCGTCTGCTCCACGGACTTGCGCGAGAGGCAGTAGACGATGCCGGCGTCGCCGGGGTGCTCGGTGCGCAGCAGCTCCAGCAGCTGGCGGCGCGGCTCGTTCTTCGGCGCGATGCGGTACTGGATGTTGGGCCGGTCGAAGCTCGCGACGAAGTGGCGCGCCCCCGACTCCTCGCGCAGGTTGAGCCGGCTGGCGATCTCGGTGTGCGTGGCCTCGGTGGCGGTGGCCGTGAGCGCGATGCGGGGGACGTCGGGCCAGCGCTCGTGCAGCTCCGAGAGGGCCAGGTAGTCGGGCCGGAAGTCGTGGCCCCACTGGGCGACGCAGTGGGCCTCGTCGATGGCGAACAGGGCGATCTTCCCGCGGTCGAGCAGGCGCAGCGTGGACTCGACGCGCAGCCGCTCGGGGGCGAGGTAGAGCAGGTCGAGCTCGCCGGCGACGAAGGCGGCCTCGACCGCGCGGCGCTCGTCGAGATCCTGCGTGGAGTTGAGGAACCCGGCGCGGACGCCGAGCGCGAGCAGCGCGTCGACCTGATCCTGCATCAGCGCGATGAGCGGCGACACGACGACGCCGACACCCTCGCGGACGAGCGCGGGGATCTGGTAGCACAGCGACTTGCCCCCGCCGGTGGGCATCAGGACGAGCGCATCCCCGCCCGCGCTGACGTGCTCGACGATGGCGGCCTGCTCGCCCCGGAAGGCGGCGTAGCCGAACACCCGCTTGAGCACGTCGAGGGGAGCCGAGGCGGTGTCGGGGAGAGCCACGCCCCGATCGTAGGCGGGGGCCCCGACAGCGCCGGCACGCCCGTCGAGAACGACGTTGTCGTGATCAACAGGGCTCGATGATCATGGCAACGTCGTTCTCGACGGGGAGCGGGTGGGTGCGGCGGAGATGCCGCCCGGCCAGCAGCGTCACGGTCAGGCCGGTGGCGGCGAGCAGCGGCACCGCCGCCGGCACCGGGAGCCACTCCGCGAGCGCCCCCGCCGCGGCGAAGCCGAGTCCCTGCGTCACCATGTTCCCGGCGGTGAGCACGGTGAAGGCCTGCCGGCGGGCGTCCTCGTCGATCGCGGCGACGGCGAGCTGGTCGAGACCGATCAGGTAGCTCATCCCGGCGCCCGCCACCACGAGCAGCGTGATCGTCACGGCCAGCGGTGGCGCGAAGGCGTACCCGAGCACCGGGACGAACCCCGCTACGGCCACCGGGACGAGCCACCGCACCCGCTGCGCCGGCCGCATCAGCGACCCGGTGAGCAGCTCGCCGAGCACGGCGCCCGCCGGCAGCCCCGTGAGCAGCAGGCCCACCGCGACGCTCCCGCCACCCAGCACCTGCGCGTAGGGCACGGCCAGCGCCTCCGGTGCGACCGCGAAGAACCCGGGCAGCCAGAACATCGCCATCAGGGGCCGGATGCCGGGAACGGCCAGCAGCGCCCGGATACCGGCGATCGGACCGCGCGCCGCCGCGGCGGTGGCCACCGGTCGGCGGCGCCGGGTGCCGAGCAGCAGCACCGTCGCGGCGAGGGCGTGCCCGCAGGCGGCCGCGGCCAGTGCCTGGCTGGGCGTGACGAACACCAGCGCGACCCCGCCCGCGGCGAACCCGGCGAACTGCGCGTTCTGCGACACCAGCCGCAGCAACGAGCGGCCGATCGCGAAGCCGTCGTCGCCCAGCAGCTCGGGCAGGGTCGCCGCGCGCACCCCGCTGAAGATCGGGTCGATGAGGCCCTTGACGGCGAGCAGCCCCAGCACCAGCGGCACCGGCAGGCCCGGCACCGCCATCACCGCGACGAGGCAGGCCACGGCCGCCGAGCAGGCGACGAGGACGTCCCGGCTGGGGCGCCGCCGGCCGACCCCGGCGAGGAACACCGCCCCGACACCCATCGGCACGAACCCGATCGCGAACGTCACGGCGGCGAGCAGGGGCGACTGCGTGCGCTGGAACACGAGCACGGCCAGCGACACGTCGGAGGTGATGATCGCCAGCATCGTGGCGACGTGTGCGCCCAGCACGGCGCGGAACTCGCCGTTGCGGAGCACGCTGCGGTAGGTCGGCACGGGGTCACCCTCGCCGCACCGGTGCCGATCTCCTCATACTTCGTGCAGGATCGAAACGTGCCCCTCGAACTGCGGCTCGGCACCGCCGACGTGGCGGGCCTGCGCTTCGCCCGCTCCCCGTTGTGGGAGACCATGGAGGCGCTGCGGACGCTCGGCGATCCGCGCCGCCAGGCCTTCCACCTGTTCTGGCTGCGCTCGGTCGACCGGGCGGCCGTCGCCGCCGCGGCCCGGGAGCTGGCCCCGCTGATCCCCACCCCCGGCTACACACCCGACTTCCTCATCCCGATCCCGACGGGCCCGACCACCACCGTCGACGACGACCTCGCCACCGTCGCCGCCACCCCGCTCCAGGTCGTCGAGCGCGAGCTGCGCATCTGCCTGACGAGCTCGCGCGCAGCACCGCACGTCGCCGTCGCGGTGCGGGCGCTGCTCGCCGACCCGGCGGCCACGCTGCGGCGGGTCGTCGCGGCCCAGCGCACCTGCTGGGACCACCTCGTGCGGCCGTACTGGGCCGCCGTCGACGACCTGCTCGCCGACGACATCGCCCACCGCGCCGCCGTCCTCGCCGGTGCCGGGCTCGCCACGGCACTGGACGGGCTGCACGCCAACCTGTCGTGGACCGACGGGGTGCTGCGCTTCGGCGGCACCGCCCACGGCTTCACCGACGACGTCCGTGGCCGCGGGTTGGTGCTGATGCCGAGCGTGTTCGCGTGGCCGAACGTCATCGCTGTGACCGACCCGCCCTGGCAGCCGACCGTCATCTACCCGGCCCGCGGGGTCGGCACGCTGTGGCCACCCGGCCCGGCCCGCCCGGCCGGTGCGCTGGGGGAGCTGCTGGGCACCTCCCGGGCCCGGCTGCTGGCCGAGCTCGCCGTGGAGGCGTCCACCAGCACGCTGGCGCGCCGGCTCGGGCTGGGCCTGCCCACCACCTCGGTGCACCTGCGGGTGCTGCGCGCCGCGGGGCTGGTGACGGCTCGCCGGGCCGGGCGGGAGGTGCTGCACCGGCGCACGGCGCTGGGGGCGACGCTGGGTGGGTGGTGACCCCCGACGAGGAACGTGCTCACGCACACCGTCGGGGGATCACGCACACCGTGGACGGTGTGCGCCGACCCCTCACGGTGTGCGTGAGCTCGCCCTCGACTACCCGGTGACCTCGGTGCGGATCATGAGGCGCACCTTGTCGGCGCGGTAGCGGTCGCGCGCGAACTCCACCGCCACGCCCGTTGCCGAGTGTGCCGTGCGCTCCACCTGCATCAGCGCCGTGCCGACCGGGAGACCGAGCGCAGCGGCGTCCGCGGCGTCGGCCGTGACCGGCTCCAGGTACTCGACGGCGGTGTGCGGCGCGAGCCCGTAACCGCGGCCGAGCAGGTCGTAGAGCGACCCCGTGAGCGGGCGCTCCAGCAGGCCCGGCAGCTGCGCCGCGGGCAGCCACGAGCACTCCAGCGCCAGCGCGGTGCCGTCGGCGTCGCGCACCCGCACCAGCTCATGGACGGGATCACCCGCTGGCAGGCCCAGCGCGGTGGCGACCGGCGGCTCGGCGGCGACGGTGCGCGCCGACAGGACCCGGGCTCCGGCCCTGCGGTCGGCGCGGCGCATCTGCTCGGTGAAGCCGGCGACGCCGGTGAGGTCGCAGTCGAGCTTGGGTTCGGCCACGAACGCACCGCCGCGGCGCCCGGGCAGCCGCACGAGCACGCCGCGGCGGGCCAGCTCGTCCAGGGCCTGGCGCAGCGTCATGCGGCTGACGCGCAGGGCGGCGGCGAGCACGCGCTCACCGGGCAGCCGATCGCCCGTGACGATCTCGCCCGCGGCGATCTGGGCCAGCAACCACCGCTCGATCTGCACATGCGCCGGAACGCCGTGGTGGCGCTGCAGGACGGGTGTGCGACCCAGCAGGTCGACGGTCACCCCTGCAGACTAGGCCGACACGGCAGCCGGGGCCCGGTTTCGGCCGGTTGGCACCCATCCGGACGGCCAGGGAGCGACATCGCTGACGCTGGGCGCCGGCGACGTCACCCCACTGGTCGAACCCCGAACCGCTAGGCCAGCGACGCCCGCCAGGCCGCGTGCAGGTCGGCGAACTCGCCACCGCCCTCCAGCAGCGCCGCAGGCGAGCCGTCCTGCACGATCCGGCCCTCGTCCATCACCAGCACCCGGTCGGCGATCAGCACCGTCGAGAGCCGGTGGGCGATGATCAGCGCCGTGCGTCCGGCCAGCACCGTCTCCAGCGCAGCCTGCACCGCCCGCTCGGACGGCACGTCGAGCGAGGACGTGGCCTCGTCGAGCAGCACCACGGCCGGGTCGGCGAGCACCACCCGCGCCAGTGACACCAGCTGGCGCTGCCCGGCGGACAGGCGCCCGCCGCGCTTGCGCACGTCGGTGTCGAAGCCGTCGGGCAGCGCGTCGACGAACCCGCGGGCGCCCACCGCCTCCGCGGCGGCCACGATCTCGGCGCGGCTCGCGTCGGGACGGCCCATCGCGATGTTGTCGGCCACCGAACCGGAGAACAGGAACGCCTCCTGCGTGATCATCACCAGCGCGGTGCGCAGTGCGGCGTCGTCGATCTCGCGCAGGTCGACCCCGCCGAGCCGGACGGCGCCGTCGGTGGGGTCGTAGAACCGCGCCGCCAGCTTGGCCAGCGTGGACTTGCCCGCGCCGGTGGCACCGACGAGTGCGATGGTCTGCCCGGCCGGGACGTGCAGCGTGAACGCGGGCAGGATCGTGCGCTCCGCGGCGCGCTTGTAGGCGAAGCGCACCTCGTCGAACACCAGCTCGCCCCGCACCGGCGACGGCAGCGCCACCGGGCTGGCCGGCGCGGGCACGTCCGGGGGCGTGTCGAGCACCGACGCCAGCTTCTCCAGCGCCGCCGCGGCGGACTGGTAGGAGTTGAAGAACTGCGCCATCTCGTCGAGCGGGTCGTAGAAGCGGCGCAGGTAGAGCAGGAACGCGGTGAGCGCCCCCAGCTCGAGCGCGCCGTCGATCACCCGCAGCCCGCCCAGCAGCAGCACCACCGCCAGCGTCATGTTGCCGACGAAGCGGGTCCAGCCCACGTACCAGGCCACCGTGAGGTACGCCTTCGCGTTGGCGTCGCGGTAGGCGTTGCCGAGCCCGTCCATGATCTGCTCGCTGCGGGCCTCGCGACGGTAGGCCTGCACCGCGCGGATGCCGTTCATGGACTCGACGAAGTGCACGATCAGCCGTGCGACGGTGGTGCGGGTGCGACGGTAGCTCGCGCGGGAGCGCCGCTGGAACCAGCGCGTCAGGAAGACGAGCGGGACGAACCCGGCGAGCACGACCGCGGCCAGCACCGGGTCGAGCACCAGCAGCAGCGTCGTGATGCCGATCAGTGACAGGACCGCGCCCAGCAGGCCGTCGAGGCCCTTCTCGAGCATGTCCGAGAGCGAGTCGACGTCGCTGGTGAGCCGCGAGATCATCCGGCCCGACGTGTAGGACTCGTGGAAGTCCAGCGACAGCCGCTGCGCGTGGGCGAACACCCGCCGCCGGACGGCGAGCAGGACGTCCTGCCCGATCCGGCCCGAGAGCACCAGGAACGCCGCCCGCAGCCCCGCACCGACGATGCCGGTGGCCGCGTAGCCCGCGATGGACCAGGCCAGCGGGGCGAGCTGCCCGTTGATCGCGGCCGGGACGCCCACGTCGATGGCGGTGGCCACGAGCAGCGGGCCGGCGAGCATGACGGCGTTCTCGGCGATGAGCAGCACGAGCGCGGCGAGCATCGCCATGCGGTGCGGGCGCACCAGCTCGGCCACCAGCCGCCGGGCCCGGCGCTGCAGCCGCACCCCGCTGGCGAGCGACACGACGTCGGACTCCTCGTCGTCGGGCCCGCGACCCCGCCACTGCTGGACCGCGAGCGCGTCCGTGTCCGGCGCGTCGGCCGGTGTGGTGGTCATGCCGTCACCTCGTCGGAACTGATGCTCGTCGCCGAGGCGTCATCGAGGCTCGACACCAGCGCCCGGTAGTCCGGGTCGGTGGCGAGCAGTTCGGAATGGATGCCGACGGCCGCGATCCGGCCATCGGCCAGCATTGCGACGCGGTCGGCGAGCTGCACGGTGGACGGCCGGTGCGCGACGACCAGTGCCGTGACCCCGCCCAGCACGCGGCGCAGCGCCGCCTCCACCTCGGCCTCGGTGTGGACGTCGAGCGCCGAGAGCGGGTCGTCGAGCACCAGCACCGGCGGGTGACCGACGACCGCGCGCGCCAGCGCCAGGCGCTGACGCTGCCCGCCCGAGAGCGACATGCCCTGCTCCCCGATGCGGGTGTCGAGCCCCCACGGCAGTGCCGCGACGAACCCGTCGGCGCTGGCGACGCGCAGCGCCTCCCAGATCGCCTCGTCGGGGGCGTCGGGCACCCCCAGCGCGACGTTCTCGCGCACGCTCGCCGAGATCAGCACCGGGTCCTCGAACGCGGTGGCGACCGCACGGCGCAGCTCGGGGAGCGCGACGGTGCGCACGTCGACGCCGTCGAGGAGCACGGCGCCGCCGGTGACGTCGTAGAGCCGCGGGACCAGCGCGGTGAGCGTGGTCTTGCCCGACCCGGTGGCGCCGACGAGCGCCAACGTCTCGCCGGGCCGGACGGTGAGGTCGACACCGCGCAGGATCTCGCGATCGCTGCCCGGGTAGGCGAAGTGCAGGTCGCGCAGCACCAGCTCCCCGCGCAGCGGGACCGGCAGCGCCACGGCGTGCTCGGGCGCGGTGATGGTGGGCGCGATGTCGCGCACCTCGAAGTAGCGCGTGGTGGCCGCGGCCGCGTTGCTCGCCTCGGCCAGCAGCCAGCCCAGCGACGCGATCGGCCAGTACAGGAACGTCAGCACGCTGACGGCGGCCACCAGGGTGCCCAGCGTGAGGGTGCCCTGCGCGACGTTGGCGGCACCGATCCCGAGCACCGCGGCGATGGCGACCTCCGGCAGCAGCACGAGCACCGTCCACAGTGCTGCGAGCAGCCGGATCTTGAGCATCTCGGTGCCGCGCAGCGTGCGGGCCTGCGCCGTGAACTGCTTGGCGATCGAGCGGCCCCGACCGAGTGACTTGAGCACCCGGATGCCCAGCGCCGACTCCTCGACGATGGTCGCGATGTCGCCCTGCTGATCCTGGGCCAGGCGGGCTGCCGCGGAGTAGCGGCGCTCGAGCGCCAGCGTCAGGACGATCAGCGGGACGGCCGCGACCGCCACGACCAGACCGAGCCACGGCGAGAGCCAGACCAGCACCCCGAGGCCGATGAGCAGCGTCAGCGCGTTGACGATCAGGAAGATACCGGCGAACGCGACGAACAGCCGGATCGTGGAGAGGTCGGTGGTGGCCCGGGACAGCAGCTGGCCCGACGCCCACCGGTCGTGGAACGCCACCGGCAGCCGCTGCAGGTGGTGGAACAGCTCCGAGCGCATCGACGTCTCGATCTGGTTGGCGGGTCGCGCCACCAGCATCCTGCGGACGAAGATCAGCCCGGCCTCGACGACGCCGAGCCCGAGCGCTCCCACCACCAGCCACGGCAGCGACGACAGATCGCCGTGGGCGATCGGCCCGTCGACGATGGTGCGCGTGACGAGCGGCACGGCCAGGCCGGCGAGGGTGGCGACGAGTGCGGCGACACCACTTCCCGCCAGCGCGTAACGATGGGGATGGACGAAGGGCCGGAGGCGGTACAGGGATCGGAGCCTGACGCCGCCGGCCGCAGCCGAATGATCAGCAACGGGATGATCAGCGATGGTCATGGTTGTTCCGAGAGTAGAAACTTCATCGCCGCGACGCATCCGAGTTCCGTCATCCCCGAACCATCGGAGGTGAACCCGGGTGAAGGTCAAGCCACCGGCATGGAGCAGGGTGGCGGTGGAGCGGTGGGACGGCACACAGCGCAACGAGGGCAAGGGGCAGAGATCGTGGGGCTACGGATCGGGTACAAGGCGTCGGCCGAGCAGTTCGGGCCACGGGAGCTGGTGGAGTTCGGGGTGCGGGCCGAGGAGCTGGGGCTCGACAGCGCGGTCGTGTCGGACCACTTCCTGCCATGGCGCCACGAGGGTGGGCACGCGCCGTTCGCGCAGGCCTGGCTGACGGCGGTGGGGGAGCGCACCTCGCGGATCATGCTGGGCACGTCGGTGCTGACGCCGACGTTCCGCTACAACCCGGCGGTGCTGGCGCAGACGTTCGCGACGCTGGGGCTGCTGTATCCCGGCCGGGTGATGTTGGGTGTCGGCAGCGGTGAGGCGCTCAACGAGATCGCGGTCTCGGGTCGGGAGTGGCCGGAGTTCAAGGAGCGCTTCGCGCGGCTGCGGGAATCGGTGCGGCTGATGCGGGAGCTGTGGACGGGCGAGGACGTCTCGTTCGACGGCGAGTACTACAAGACGGTCAACGCCACGATCTACGACAAGCCCGAGCAGCCGATCCCGGTCTACGTGGCGGCGGGCGGCCCGCAGGTCGCGAAGTACGCGGGCCGCTCTGGTGACGGGTTCATCTGCACGTCGGGCAAGGGCATGGAGCTCTACACCGACAAGCTGATGCCGGCGGTGATCGAGGGAGCCGAGGCGGCGGGCAAGACCGCCGGCGACGTCGACCGGATGATCGAGATCAAGATGTCCTACGACCGTGACGCCGAGAAGGCGCTGGAGAACACGCGGTTCTGGGCGCCGCTGTCGCTGACCCCCGAGCAGAAGCACAGCGTGGACTCGGCGGTGGAGATGGAGCGCCTCGCCGACGAGCTGCCCATCGAGCAGGTGGCGAAGCGCTGGATCGTGGCGTCGGACCCGGACGAGGCGCTCGCGCAGATCAAGCCGTACGTGGATGCGGGGCTCAACCACCTCGTGTTCCACGGTCCGGGCAACGACCAGGAGCGGTTCCTCACCCAGTTCGCCGAGGACGTGCTGCCGAAGCTGCGCGCGCTGGCCTGAGCCACCGGCCCCGGACGACCGAACGCCCCCGTCGCAGCGACGGGGGCGTTCGGTCAGAAGGGGGTGATCAGCGGCCGTGGCCGGGCAGTGATCAGCGGCCGTGGCCGGGCAGCGAGCCGCCCGCGACGAGCCGGCGGGTGCTGCCGGACGCGCGCACCGAGCGCAGGCCGGGCAGCTGCACCGCGGAGCGCGGCATGGCGCGGCGGGCGCGCAGGACGGGCCACACGGGCGACGGGGGGAACAGCCCGTCGAGCCCGGAGCCTGCGGGGCCGCCGACGCTCGAGCGCAGCAGCTCCTGGTACTCGTCGTACTCCGCGACGGCTGCCGCGATGTTGCCCTGGGCGAGGTGGGCCTCGATGAGGGCGCGGCGGGCGCTCTCGCGGCTCGGGGCGGCGGTGACCGACCGCTGCGCCATCGCGGCGGCCTCCTCGAAGCGCTCCGCGGCGGTGAGCCGCAGGCTGCGCTCCTCGATGGCGTGCAGGCGGAGCTGGCGGAACCGCTCGCGCTCCACGACGATCCACGCGGCGGTCCAGCCGGGGAGGATGTCGGCGGCGAGCGGGGAGATCTCGGGGTCGGTGTTGGCCGGGATCTCGGGCAGGGCCCGGATCAGCGCCATGGCCGCGGCGAGGTCGACGGTGACCTCGCCCGACAGGCTCAGCCGGCCGTCGGTGTGCGCGTCGGCCAGCAGACCGGGTACGCCGATCGCCTCGATGGCCTCGGTGAGCAGCCGCAGCGCGGCGGCCTGCGGAACGCCGGGCCACAGGTCGAGTGCCAGCGCACCCCGATCCTGCGATCGCGGGTGGATCGCCAGATAGGCGACCAGCCTACGGGCGTCGACTCCCAGCGCGACGGGGTTGCCGTCGGTGCTCAGCGTGAAGGAGCCGAGGACGGTGACGTGCATCGCGGGGGATCGTCGCTGATCGTCAGACATGGTTGTCCCAAGATTGTGATCGTGCCCGTAAGTTGACTCGCCTGCAGCCTCGTGGCGCCGAGTCCGCGGAGAAGTGTTCTCCGTGAGGGGCGGCTTGCCAAGGGGCATGTGCGTCACAGTTTCCAGCCCTGAAGCGGCCGTCCGGGTGACGTTCGGTGCACATCCTACTCACCGTGCGGCGTACATCCGCACGTGGGTGCCCCTCCCATCCGTCCAGACGTGCAGGGAATCACACAGCTGCCGGGCGATCCAGACGCCTCGGCCGCGCGGATCGGACGGGTGCGGGGCCTGCAGACCCGGCAGCGGATCGCGCAGGATCCCCGTGTCGTGCACCTCGCAGACGAAGCCGTCGGCGCCGGCCCACACGAACATCCGCGCCTCGCCCGCCCCGTGCTCGACGGCGTTGGTGGCGATCTCGTTGACGGCGAGCACGACGTCCTCGGCCCTGGCCGCGCCGTAGTCCGACGCCAGCAGGACGCTCTCGACGGCCGTGCGCACCTCGCCGAGCTGCCACGCCCCGAACGTGACCTGCAGCTCGGGTGCTCCGAGCAGCATCGGTGCCGCCGCGGGGAGCTCGGCGAGCACCTCACGGGGCGGGCGGTGGTCGGGGTTGTGGTGCAGCCTGCCGTCGAGCAGCAGGTGGGGGTGGTTGCGCCGGGCGCCGTCGAGGATGGCCTGGTGCAGCGGCATCTCCGGGAAGAAGCAGGTGAGGTCGATCGCGAGATCCGCCAGCGCGATGTTGAGCGCGGCGTCGAACTCGGTCCAGAAACCGCCGTCGGCACCGTCGAGCGCGTTCCAGTGCTCGCTGATCACGGTGGCCGGGCCGGCGGCGGCGGTCAGCTCCCGCAGCTCCCGAGCCCGCAGTGCCGCGACCGTCTGCCCCGAACCGGCGTCGGGACCGTGCGGGCGGGCCAGCACGATGAGCCCGGCAGGCTGGCCGAGCTCGGCCAGCAGCGCCGCCTCCGTGTCCGGGCTGAGCGCGACGGCCACGGGCCCACCGCGCTCCAGGCCGGAGCGCACGAGCGGGATCAGCTGCTGGTGCAGGTGACCGACCGACGAGTGGAAGGCGGCGCTGTGCTGGAGCCGGACCGCGACGGCCGTGCGGGTGGTCTCGACCTTCACGCGGACGGTCCGTCGACGCGGCTGTGCATCTCCAGCTGGGCGGCGAAGGGTGCCCCGCAGCGGTCGAGCACCCGCACGACCCGGGGCCGCACGCCGGTGAGGACCAGCCGGTGGGTGCTGGGGAACTCCTCGGCGGCGTGCACGAGGCTGACCGCGCCGGCGACGTCGAGGAAGCGCAGCGACGACAGGTCGAGCGTGATGTCGGTGGGCGCGGAGTGCGAGCGCAGCGCGTGGTCGAGCGTGGTGTCGAGCAGGCGCCGGATGCGCTGGCGGTTGCTGTGGTCGATCTCGCCCGCCAGCCGGGCCCCGCCCGGCCCGGTGCTCGTGATCCGCAGCATGGTGTCGTCGTAGATCGCGTGCACGGCCACCTCCGTGTGGTGCTGGGCGCGCAGCTCCTCGATGTCGTGCTCGGGGAAGCGGCGCCGATCGTAGAAGCACAGCACCGACGCGGGCTTGCCGAGGATCGCCTCGGCCATGGCAGCGTCGTACTCGGCCAGCGAGACGCCGCCGCGGCGCTCGAGCGCGTAGCTGAGCTGCCCGGTCATGCGGACACCGCTGAACCCGCGCTGCAGCGCTCCGTCGATGGTGCCCGCGACGATCTCGCGCACCTGGCCGGTGGTGCTGCGCAGCGCGGTGCGCGTGGCCTCGGGCGGGACGATCTCCAGCTGGTGGCCGTCGATCGGCCCGCCGATGTCGACGCGGTCGTCGGACAGGCGGTCGAGGACGGCCTCGACGGTGCCGTCGTCGAAGTACACGACCTGCTCGCCCGCGGCCAGCCCGTCGGCGACGAAGCGCGCCGTCATCTCCCACAGCTGCTCGTCGCTGACCGGAACGGCACAGGCGTGGTCGAGAGAGGAGAACCCCTCGACCGTTCGTGTCATTCGTCCACCCCGCGGGACGCCGGCACGTGCCCGGCATGGTCGTCGACGCTGCCCGCGCCAGACCTCCCGGTACAGAGCTCTGGCGGCGACCGTTCCCCGGCCCGTCCGGGACGCAGCGTCACCCTGGCGACACTGTACGTCGGCGAACCGGCCCCCCAGGCGGGGTGGGAGGGGGACTGGTCGCTGAATCGGCATCGCCTCGCGACGAACGGTGACCGTGCAGGTGCACGGACGTGGTTACCACTTCCGATCCGGTCGCTTCCCGTGCAGGCGCTCGTGCAGGGATCGGATCGGGAGCCATTGCACCTGCTCGTGCAGGTGCGGGGCAGGTCACGGGGCCTGGTTGGGGGGGCTCATGGAACCTGGTGGCTGTGTGTGGCCGCCGGGTGGCTGCTTCATGGAACCTTGTGGCTGCCCGGCCTGGCTTCCGGAGCGCCTCATGGAACCGTGTGGCTGCGAGCCGCACCTCGCCGGCAGCCACATGGAACCTTGTGGCTGCGTACCCCGGCCAGGTCGCAGCCACCGGGAACCGTGTGGCGCTCCCACGGCCCCTGCCCGCCCGGAAACCCCGATCAGGGCACCAGCGCCGGCACCATCGCCTCGATGAGGTGCGGGCCGGGCTCGGCCGCCGCGGTGCGCAGCGCGTCGGCGAACGCCTCCGCGGTGTCCACCCGCACGGCGGGCACACCCATGCCGGTGGCGATCGACACGAAGTCCAACTGCGGCCCGCCCAGGTCCAGCAGCGCGCGGGCCGCCTTGCCGTCGTTGGTGACGAACCCGGCCGCACCCACCTGCAGCAGTTCCAGGCGCAGGATCGCGTAGGCGCTGTTGTTGTAGAGGACCGTGGTGATGTCGAGGTTCTCGCGGGCGTGAGTCCACAGCGCGGAGATCGTGTACATCGCGCTGCCGTCGGCCTGCAGGCACCACACCGGCCGGTCCGGGCAGGCCACGGCCGCGCCGACGGCGGCGGGCAGACCCCAGCCGATCGCCCCGCCGGTGGCGCAGAGCAGGTCGTGGCGCGGCGCCCCGGCCGTCGCCGCCGGGAGTCCCGCCCCGGAGGTCAACGACTCGTCGATCACGATGGCGCCCTCCGGCAGCAGCGCGCCGACCACGGCGGTGGCCGTCTCGACGGTCAGCGGGCCGGTGGGCAGCTCCGGGCGCGCGGCCGGGGCCAGGCGCGGCTGCGTCTCCGGCGCGAGCAGGTCGGCGAGCTCCTCCAGTGCCGCGGCGGCGAGCCCCGTGCGTCCGACGACCTCATGGACCCGGCACCCCGGTGGCACGAGGTCGCCGGGCTTGTCGGGGTAGGCGAAGAACGCGACGGGGGAGCGGGCGCCGACCAGCACCAGGTGCTCGGCGCCGGAGAGCTGGTGCAGCGCGGCGTCGACGAGGTAGGCGAGCCGGTCGACGGCCACGACGCCCGCGCCGCGCTCCATCCGCGTCGGGAAGTTCTCCAGCAGCAGCTTCGCCCCGGTGGCCGCCGCGATCCGGTCGGCGGCGGCCAGCCCGTCGGCGAGCGCGGCGTCACCCCCGATGAACAGCACGCACGGTTCCCCGGAGCTCAGCGCCTCCGCGGCGGAGGTGATCGCGTCCGGGTGCGCGGTGGGCCGCGGGGTCGGGGTGACCGGCTCGGCGGTGCCGGCGTCGGTGCTGTCCCAGCTGACGTCGGCGGGCAGCACGAGCGTGGCGATCGTCCCGGCGCGGGCGGCGGCGACGGCGGCCGCCGCGTCGGCACCGACGTCGTGGGCGGAGCCGCTGTGGCGCTGCCAGCCCGACGCCCAGCCGGCGACGGCCGCGATGTCGGACTGCAGCGGGGCGTCGTACTTGGCGTGGTAGGTGGCGTGGTCACCGACGACGTTGACGACCGAGCTGTCGGCGCGCCGCGCGTTGTGCAGGTTGGCCAGCCCGTTGGCCATCCCGGGGCCCAGGTGCAGCAGCGTGGCGGCGGGCCTGCCGGCCATCCGGTTGTACGCGTCGGCGGCGCCGGTGGCCACGCCCTCGAACAGCGTGAGGACCGCGCGCATCTCCGGCACGCCGTCGAGCGCGGCCACGAAGTGCATCTCGGACGTGCCGGGGTTGGCGAAGCAGACGTCGACGCCGCTCGCGACGAGCGAGCTGATCAGGGCGTGCGCGCCGTTCGAGCCGTTCACGCCGACACCACGACGCTCGTGGTGGGGGAGGACACGAGCGTCTGCAGCACCACGCAGTAGCGCTCGGTGAGCTTGATCAACGTGGCGACCTGCTCGGCGTCGGCGGTGGTGTCGAGGGCGAACGTCAGCCGGATGTCGGAGAAGCCGACCGGCGCGTCCTTCGCGACGCCCAGCGTCCCGCGGAAGTCGAGGTCGCCCTCGGCGCGCACCGAGCCGCCGACCTCGAGCCCGAGCGCGGTGGCGACGGCGCGCAGCGTCACCCCGGCGCAGGCGACGAGCGCCTCCAGCAGCATGTCGCCCGAGCAGAGCTGGCTGCCGTCGCCGCCGGTGGCCGGGTGCAGGCCCGCCTCGGCGATCGCCGAGGCGGTGCGCACGCGGCAGGCGATGCCGGAGCCGTCGAGCTCACCGTCGGCGGTGAGCGTGACCACCGCGGCGCCCGGGTCGTCGGTGTAGCGCGCCTTGAGCGGCGCCTGCAGCTGCCTGAGGGCGGATGCGTCCATGGGCCCATCTTCGGTGATCCCCCGCGAAGCGCACGTCGGGGCCCCACCGGCGGCTGCGGGAACACGGGGTTGTGGGAACTACGCTGCGAGCCGTGACCGACGCCGCCGCCCCGCCGTCCGGTGAATGGCGGATCCTGACCGTTCCGAACCTGCTCAGCCTGCTGCGGCTGGCGGGGGTACCGCTGTTCCTGTGGCTGCTCCTGCGGCCCGACGCGGGGTTCTTCAGCGACGTCTGGGCCATCGTCGTGCTGGCGGTCGGCGGCATCACCGACTGGGCCGACGGCAAGCTCGCGCGGCTGCTCGACCAGTACAGCCGCCTGGGGGCGCTGCTCGACCCCGCCGTGGACCGGCTCTACATCCTGGCCGCGCTCATCGCGCTCGGCGTGCGCGAGGTGGTGCCGTGGTGGGCGGTGATCGCGCTGGTGGCCCGCGACCTCGTGCTCGCGGTCTGCCTGCCGGTGCTGCGGGCCAGGGGCTACGGACCGTTCGTCGTCACCTACATCGGCAAGGGCGCCACCTTCCTGCTGCTCTACGCGTTCCCGCTGCTGCTGTGCGGCACGAAGACGGGCTGGTTCGCCGACCTCGCCCGGCCGACGGGCTACGCGTTCGCGGCCTGGGGAGCGGTGCTCTACCTCTACGCGGGCGCGCTCTACCTGGCTCAGTTCGTGCTCGCGATGCGCACACCCGTGGACCGTGAACGACCGGCCGGGGACGTCGCGGAGGTCCCGGAGCGCATGCCCTAGGCTCGCCGCGTGATCCCAGAGGAGCTGCGCTACACCGAGGCCCACGAGTGGGTGCGGGAGCTGGCGGACGGGGTGGTGCGGATCGGCATCACCGACCACGCCCAGTCCCAGCTCGGCGACGTCGTCTTCGTGCAGCTTCCCGCGGTCGGCGACGCCGTCACCGCGGGCGCGGCCGTCGGTGAGGTCGAGTCCACCAAGTCCGTCTCCGATCTCTACGCGCCGGTCGCCGGCAGCGTCGTGGCCGTCAACGAGGCGCTCCAGGACAACCCGGAGCTGATCAACACGGGCCCGTACGAGGCCGGTTGGATGATCGAGATCAAGCTCGCCGACGGTGCCGAGGGCGCCGTGGCCGATCTTCTCGACGCCGCCGCCTACCGCGAGCTCACCGGCGACTGACCGCCCCGTGTCCACCACACCGGGCAACGGTAGGTTGGACGGAACACAGCAGGCCGTCGCTGCCTGCTCGTGACATTCCAGGCATATTTCCAGGAGGAGTCCCCGAGGTGACCATGAACGACGGGCCCGGCGTACCCCCGGAGCGCTCCCCGGAGACCACATCGGTCTTCCGTGCGGACTTCCTCTCCGAGGTGGAGCAACCGGCTCAGGGCCAAGCGGTCTCCGGCATCGACGCACTTCCCGCGGGGCAGGCCCTGCTGGTGGTCCGGCGCGGCCCCAATGCGGGCTCGCGCTTCCTGCTCGACCGCGCGTCCACGAGCGCGGGTCGCCACCCCGACAGCGACATCTTCCTCGACGACGTCACGGTCTCCCGGCGCCACGCCGAGTTCCGCGGCGAGTCCGGGGAGTTCGTCGTGGTCGACGTCGGCAGCCTCAACGGCACCTACGTCAACCGCGAGCCGGTGGACACTGCGGTGCTGGTCAGCGGCGATGAGGTCCAGATCGGGAAGTTCCGGTTGGTCTTCCTCACCGGGCCGCGCGGCTGACCCGTCCCGGGCCGGGCGAGCAGCCACAGCGACCCAGCGCGACGCGGCGCCGCCCGTCCGGAGGCGCGCGGATGCCGGTCGTCGCGTGTAGCGTCGGACTACAGCAGGACCGTCAGGAGGAGGAGAGCGCATGAGCGAGATGCGCGTCGTGGGCGTCCGGGTCGAACTGCCCGCGAACCAGCCGATCCTCCTGTTGCGGGAGACCAGCGGCGACCGCTACCTGCCGATCTGGATCGGCTCGGTGGAGGCCACCGCGATCGCCCTGGAGCAGCAGGGAGTGAAGCCCGCCCGCCCGTTGACCCACGACCTGCTCAAGGACGTGATCTCCGGGTTGGGACGCCGCTTGGAGCAGGTACGCATCACCGATCTGCGCGAAGGCACCTTCTACGCCGAGCTCGTGTTCGACGGCGGCCTGAAGGTGTCGGCGCGGCCCAGCGACTCGGTGGCGCTCGCGCTGCGGATCGGGGTACCGATCCACGCCGAGGAGCGGGTGCTGGCCGAGGCCGGCCTGATCATCCCCGATGAGCAGGAGGACGAGGTCGAGAAGTTCCGCGAGTTCCTCGACTCGATCTCCCCGGAGGACTTCCGCGGCGCCCAGCCCTGATCCAGGACGCCGCAGGTCCACCCGGAAGCGGGTTCCGCGCCGTCGACACGCCCGCTCCCGGGTGATGTCGGCGGCGCGCCGCGTTGACCCGCCGCTGACTGCCGCTTACGGTCAGTTCACAACAGCGGGCCGTGCCTGGAGGATCCGGGCCCGGAACATCCGGTCGGCCCCGGCGGGAAGGAGATCGGTGGAAGACCCGCCGTCCGGCGCACCCGAGCAGGGTGAGCTCTTCCCGGACCCACTTCTGGGCGCCGGCTTCGATGGCCTGCCGGATCAGCTCGTCGGCTTCCGGGGACCCACGGCCTGCCAGGTCGTCGGCATCACCTACCGGCAGTTGGACTACTGGGCCCGCACCGGGCTCGTCGTCCCGTCGATCCGTGGTGCTGCCGGCTCGGGCAGCCAGCGCCTGTACTCGTTCAAGGACGTGCTGGTCCTCAAGGTCGTGAAGCGACTGCTCGACGCCGGGGTGTCCCTGCAGAACATCCGCGTGGCCGTCGAGCACCTGCGCCGGCGCGGCATCCGTGACCTGGCCGGGATCACGCTGTTCAGCGACGGCACCACGGTCTACGAATGCTCGTCGCCCGAGGAGGTCATCGACCTGCTCCGCGGTGGGCAGGGCGTCTTCGGCATCGCGGTCAGCGGGGCGATGCGCGAGATCAGCGGCTCCATCAAGGACTTCCCGGTCGAGCGCGCCGACGGTGGTTCCGTCGACGAGTCGCCCGAGGACGAGCTCTCGCGCCGCCGAGCCCGCCGCGCGATCAGCTAGGAGCGCGCCACCTCGCACACCCTGGCCGGTCCTCGCAGGGCCTCCACACCGTGCGAGGACCGGCGAACGTGTGCGAGGTCGTGGTCGGGTGTGCGAGCTGGGATCAGCTCTCCAGGCGGACCGGGTCCACCCGGAACGGGTCGTGCTCGGCGAGCAGCTTGTCCAGTCGCGCCTGGTCCACCCGGTTGACCACGGTGGTCGTCTCCTGGCGGTCGCGGATGGTCTTCGCGAGCGTGAACGACGAGGTCGTGACGTAGAGGACGCCGATCGCGAGGAACGCGCGGATCCAGACGTCGGTCGGCAGGTTCCAGATGGCGATGCCGACCGCCATGAGGGACACGGCGAACGACAGCACGGCCTGCAGGTGGAACGCTGCCGTGCTGGGCGCCGGCGGGGGCTTCGATGTCATGCGAGGAGTCTGTCGAGCGCGGTCCGGCGTGGCATCGGTGGAACTACGGCTCCGAACTGGATCAGCAGGTCGGCCGGGAACTGGACCAGGTAGCTGGACCAGTGCGGGTTAGTTTCGAGGCATGACGACCTTCCGGGGATCCCGCTCGCAGCTCTCGGTGCTGCTCGACCACGTCACACCCACCGTCTTGGATCCCGTGGAGGCGATGACGGTGCAGATCGACCTGCCGCCCGGCGACCCGGGCGCCGCGCCGCACCGCCACTCCGGCCCGGTGTTCGGGTACGTGATCGAGGGCGAGATCGTGTTCGAGCTGGAGGGCGAGCCGGAGCGGGTGATCCCCGCCGGTGGGGCGTTCTGGGAGCCCGGCGGCGACGTGATCCACTACCAGGCCGCCAACAACCTGTCCGATCGTCCCAGCCGGTTCCTCGCGGTGATGCTCTGCAAGCCGGGGGAGCCGATGCTGACCTTCGTCGAGGCGGCCGAGCTCGAGGAGCGCAAGCACCTGCGAGCACCGCGATGACCCACGTGCTGGTGGCCGGGGCGACGGGGGTGGTGGGCAGCAGGGTGCTGCCGCTGCTGCTCGCGGCCGGGCACACCGTCTCGGCGCTGCTGCGCTCCCCGGCGGCGGTCGACGGGCTGCGCGCGGCCGGGGTGCGGCCGCTGGTGGCGGACGTCTTCGACCGCGACGCCGTCAAGGCGGCGGTGACGGCCGCCCGGCCCGACGTCGTGATGCACCAGCTCACGAGCCTGGCCGGGGGTGATCTCGCGGCCAACGCGGCGATCCGCCGGGAGGGCACGCGCAACCTGGTCGACGCCGCGCTGGCCGCCGATGTGTGCCGGGTGGTGGCGCAGAGCATCGCGTGGGCCTACGCCGCGGGGGAGGCACCGGCCCGTGAGGACGAACCGCTCGACGTGGCCGCCGCCGAGCCGCGGCAGACGTCGGTGCTGGGGGTCGCCGCGCTGGAGGACGCGGTGCGGGAGGTGCCCGAGGCGGTGCTGCTGCGCTACGGCCTGCTCTACGGGCCGGGCAGCTGGTACACCGCGGGCGGGGCGCGCGCCGCTGACGCGGTCGCCGGGCGGATCGTGGCCGATGACGCCGTGTCGAGCCTGTTGCACGTCGACGACGCGGCAGCGGCCGCCGTGGCGGCGCTGGACTGGCCGGCCGGCACCGTCAACGTGTGCGACGACGAGCCGGCTCCGGCTCGCGACTGGGTGCCGGCGTTCTCCCGGTCGGTCGGGGCACCACCGCCGCCGCAGGCGAGTGGCCGGGCCGGCTGGGCCCGGGGCGCCGACAACCACCACGCCCGCTTCGACCTGGGCTGGGCGCCGCGGTACCCGTCCTGGCGGGCCGGGTTCGGCGCAGCGGGCGGGTGAGGGCCCTGTCCGGGTGAGGGCCCTGTCCGGGTGAGGGCGATGTCTCGGGCGCGGCGGGGTACGGGAGGGCAGTGGCGGGCGTAGGATGCCGCAGTAGTCGCCGACCCCGCGCGGGAGAGCTCCGGATCTCCTCTCCGGACGCCGAAGGAGCAATTCCTCCCCGGAATCTCTCAGGCAACAGGGACCGCGTGGGCGAGACGCCTCTGGAAAGCGCCGGGCACGGTCTCGCTACCGGTCCGGCCACCGACGGGGAAAGCCCGCTCCGGCGCGGGTGAATCTCTCAGGTGCCCGATCGCGGGCGGTGACAGAGGGGGAGGGCAGTGACGCGCGCGTCCGACCGCCCGAGCCCGAGGAGCACCGTTGTCCGACTCTTCCGCCAGCCCGTCTCCCGTGCGGCTGTCCCTGCACGAGCTGCAGCGCGGTACGCCCTTCGCCGACCGGCACATCGGTCCCGGTAGCCGGGAGCTGGAGGCGATGCTGGGCGTCGTCGGTGCCGCGTCGCTCGAGGGCCTCGCGGCGGCGGCACTGCCCGGCAGCATCCGCGACGTCGGCCCGGCCCCGTCGACGCTGCCGCCTGCCGCGTCGGAGTCCGAGGTGCTCGCCGAGCTGCGGGCGCTGGCCGCGCGCAACACGATCACGGTGCCGATGATCGGGCAGGGCTACGCGGGTACGGTCACGCCACCGGTGATCCGCCGGCACGTGATCGAGAACCCCGCCTGGTACACGGCGTACACGCCCTACCAGCCCGAGATCAGCCAGGGCCGGCTCGAGGCGCTGCTGACGTTCCAGACCGCCGTGGCCGACCTCACCGGGCTGCCCGTGGCCGGGGCGTCGCTGCTGGACGAGGCCACGGCCGCCGCGGAGGCGATGACGCTGCTGCGCCGCGCCAACCGTGCGACCTCGCCCCGGTTCGTCGTCGACGCCGACACGCTCCCGCAGACGCTGGAGGTCCTGCAGACCCGCGCCGCGCCCCTGGGCATCGAGCTGGACGTCGTCGACCTCGCGAACGGCCTGCCCGAGGGCGAGTTCTACGGCCTGCTGCTGTCCTACCCGGGCGCCACGGGGGTTGTGCGGGACCTGTCGCCGCTGATCGCGCAGGCGCACGAGCGGGGCGCACTGGTCGCTGTCGCGGCCGACCTGCTGGCACTGACGCTGCTCACCTCGCCCGGTGAGCTCGGTGCCGACGCGGCGGTCGGCACCACCCAGCGCTTCGGGGTGCCGCTGGGGTTCGGCGGCCCGCACGCGGGTTACCTCTCGGTGGCGCAGAAGCTCTCGCGCCAGCTGCCCGGACGCATCGTCGGCGCCTCCGTCGACGCCGACGGCCGTCCCGCGCTGCGGCTGGCGCTGCAGACCCGCGAGCAGCACATCCGCCGCGAGAAGGCCACCAGCAACATCTGCACCGCGCAGGTGCTGCTGGCCGTCGTCGCGGCGTGCTACGCCGTCTACCACGGCCCCGACGGCCTGCGCACGATCGCGCTGCGCACCCATCGGATGGCCGCGGTGCTGGCCGCCGGGCTGCGGGCAGGCGGCGTCGAGGTCGTGCACGGCGCGTTCTTCGACACCGTGACCGCGCGTGTCCCCGGCCGCGCCGGGCAGATCGCCGACGCGGCGCACGCCGCCGGGATCGCGCTGCGCCGCGTCGATGCCGACACGCTCGGGATCTCCTGCTCCGAGCTCACCACCACCGCGCACCTGCAGACCGTGTGGGCGGCGTTCCAGGTGTCCGGCGCCGACGTCGATGAGCTGGACGCCGCGACGGACGACGCGCTGCCGGAAGGGCTGCTGCGCACCGGCGAGTACCTCACGCACCCGGTGTTCCACGCGCACCGCTCGGAGACGTCGCTGATGCGCTGGCTGCGCCGGCTCAACGACGCCGACCTGGCGCTGGACCGCACGATGATCCCGCTGGGCTCCTGCACGATGAAGCTCAACGCCGTCGCGGAGATGGAGCCGATCACCTGGCCCGGCTTCGCCGACCTGCACCCGTTCGCCCCGCCCGCCGACGCCGCCGGGATGCTCGAGCTGATCAGCGACCTGGAGCGCTGGCTCGCCGAGCTCACCGGCTACGCCGCGGTGTCGCTGCAGCCCAACGCCGGCAGCCAGGGCGAGTTCGCCGGGCTGCTCGCCATCGCCGCCTACCACCGCAGCCGCGGCGAGGAGCACCGCGACATCTGCCTGATCCCGGCCAGCGCGCACGGCACGAACGCCGCGTCGGCCGTGATGGCGGGGCTGAAGGTGGTCGTGGTGGCCACCGCTCCCACCGGCGACGTCGACCTCGGCGACCTGCGCGCGAAGATCGAGCAGCACCGTGAAGCGCTCGCCGCGCTGATGATCACCTACCCGTCCACGCACGGAGTGTTCGAGGCCCAGGTCCGCGATGTCTGCGACGCCGTCCACGAGGCGGGCGGGCAGGTCTACGTCGACGGCGCCAACCTGAACGCGCTGGTCGGCGTCGCGCGACCGGGTGCGTTCGGCGGCGACGTGAGCCACCTGAACCTGCACAAGACGTTCTGCATCCCGCACGGCGGTGGCGGGCCCGGGGTCGGTCCGGTGGCCGTCGCCGAGCACCTCGCACCGTTCCTGCCGGGCCGCGGCGTTGTCGGCGCCGTCTCGGCCGCGCCGTACGGCAGCCCGGGCGTGCTGCCCATCCCGTGGGCCTACCTGCGGTTGATGGGCACCGACGGCCTGCGCCGCGCCACGTTGACGGCGATCGCGGCCGCCAACTACGTCGCCCAGCGCCTGGGCGAGCACTACCCGGTGCTCTACGCGGGCGCGGGCGGCCACGTCGCCCACGAGTGCATCCTCGACCTGCGCGAGATCACCAAGCGGTCCGGCGTCACCGTCGACGACGTGGCGAAGCGGCTGGCCGACTACGGCCTGCACGCCCCGACGATGTCGTTCCCGGTGGCCGGCACGCTGATGGTGGAGCCCACCGAGAGCGAGGACCTCGCCGAGATCGACCGGTTCATCGACGCGATGATCGGCATCAGGGGCGAGATCGACCGCGTCGCGGCGGGGGAGTGGCCGGTGGACGACAACCCGTTGCGCGGCGCCCCGCACACCGCGGCCAGCATCACCGACAAGTGGGACCACCCCTATTCGCGCGAGATCGCCGCCTACCCGACGGGGGCCACCCCTGGCGTCCACGACCGCAAGGTGTGGCCGCCGGTACGGCGCATCGACGGGGCCTACGGCGACCGCAACCTGGTGTGCAGCTGCGCTCCGGTGGAGGCCTACTCCTGACCAGCCGCCCGCGGGGTGGATGCGTCAGCGGGGGCTCACCTCGCCGAGGACCGCGTCGAGCGCGCGGAGGGCAGGCCCGAAGGCGTGGTCGGCGGGTGCCGCGTAGCCCACGAGCAGGCCGTCGGGGTGGTCGTGGGCGAGGCGATAGCGCGCGAGCAGGTCGATGCCGAGCCCGTGCCGGCGGGCCGCGGCTGCGGCCGCCCGTTCGCCGCCGTCAGCGGTGGGCAGCAGCAGGTGCAGGCCGGCGGCGATGCCCGCGGGCGCCAACCCGTGCGCTGCCGCGGTGGCGACGACGGCGTCACGACGGGTGCGGTAGCGGTTGCGCATCCGCCGGACGTGCTTGTCGTAGGCCCCGGACGTGATGAGGTCGGCCAGCACGAGCTGGTCGAGCACCGGCACCGACGTGCTGCGCAGCGCCATCCGCTCGCCCAGCGCGGGCAGCAGCCGCGGCGGCACCACCAACCAGGCCAGCCGCAGCCCGGGCGCGAGCGCCTTGCTGGCGGTGCCGGCGTAGGTCACCTGGGCCGGGGCGAGCGCCTGCAGCGCACCGACGGGGCCGCGGTCGAACCGGAACTCGCCGTCGTAGTCGTCCTCCAGCACGTGCAGGTCCTGCGCCCCGGCCTGGCGGGCGAGGCGGCCCCGGCGGGAGGGCGCGAGCGTGACGCCCATCGGGAACTGGTGCGCCGGGGTCAGCACGACCGCGGGGGAGCCGATGTCCTCGGTGCGCACGCCCGCCTCGTCGACCCGGGCGGCGGTGACGGTCAGTCCCGCGGAGCGGACGGCGGCGCGCAGGTGCGGCACCGAGGGGTCCTCGAAGGTGACGGCGTCGACCCCGTGGTCGCCCAGCACCGCGGCCCACTGTGTGAGCAGCGCCGAGAACCCGGGCCCGATGACCACGGTCGACGGGTCGGCGAGGACGCCGCGGGCCCGGCCGAGGTAGGCGGCGAGCGCGGCGCGCAGCACGGGGTGCCCGAGCGGGTGGGGATAGCCGAGCTGCTCGGCCGCCGTGGTGGCGAGGACCCGGCGGGTGGCGGTGAGCCAGCTGTCGCGGGGGAACGCGGACACGTCGGGCATGCCGGGCATCAGGTTGTGCCGCATCTGCCAGGCCGGCCGTGGTCCCGCCGGGGGCACCGGCTCCGGGCGCACCCTGTCCACGTCGGCGACGCGCGTGGGGGAGCCCTGATGGACCTCCAGGAAGCCCTCGGCGGCGAGCTGGCCGTAGGCGGCGGTGACGGTGCCCCTGGCGAGGCCGAGGTCGCCTGCGAGGACCCTCGTGGACGGCAGCGTGGCCCCCGCGGCGAGCCTGCCGTCGCGGACGGCGGCACGCAGTGCCGTCGAGAGGTCGAGCGCCGTCCGGATCGGCGCGGTGACCCCGAGGTGCAGGTCGACGTCACTGGACCATCCGACGGGCATGGATCCGGACCTTACGCGCACTCCAGTGCCCCCGCGGGTGCGCTGGTCCGGCGCGGTCCCGCCGGGTGTCAGCGGGCCGCTGCTGTGGTCTCGATCTCGAGGAGGGTCTTGAGGTCGGAGAGCAGCTTCGGCCAGCCGTTATTGATCATCTGCAGGACCGTGCTCCCGGGCTCGAACCCGCCGTGGACGACGGTGAGCCGGATCTGCTCGCCGACCTGCTCCGGGTCGAAGCTCACCTGGGACGTGTAGGCGAGCCGGCGGTAGGGGTCGGCTTCGAGCACCACCTGCAGCAGCCGCCTGCAGGAAACACATTCAGCCGTCTGGCTGCCTGTCAAGGTGAGCCCCCCAGCTGTCAATGAGTGATTGACGCGGCCGGA